>JANOPX010000236.1:0-8938 GCA_031422115.1 Chamaesiphon sp. VAR_4_metabat_408
CGCAACCCACAAGTATTTATCATTTACCGCTCCGCTTAGTACAAACACTCACCTTAACAGGGGTAGTTCTCTTAACACTAGAAATGCTAACGGACTTCTCAGAAACCAACCTCAAACACGAAACCAACTTCGATTGAACTACCATGCCTAGAACCCAGAAGAACGACAACTTTATCGACAAAAGCTTCACCGTTATGGCAGACATCTTGCTCAAGATCATGCCTACCAACAAACGCGCCAAAGAAGCCTTTGTCTACTACCGCGACGGCATGTCGGCTCAAGCTGACGGCGAATACGCTGAAGCCCTCGACAACTACGAAGAAGCTCTCCGCCTCGAAGAAAATGACTACGATCGCAGCTACATCCTTTACAATATGGGTCTAATCCATGCAAGTAACGGCGAACACGACAGGTCTCTAGAATATTACTTCCAAGCCGTCGCCCTCAATTCGCGTCTCTGCCAAGCCCTAAACAACATTGCCGTCATTTATCACTTCCAAGGCGAAAGAGCCGCCGACCAAGCCGATATGACCACCAGTGAAGCCTGTTTTGGCAAAGCCGCCGAATACTGGATTGAAGCAATCAAGATTGCCCCCAACAACTACATCGAAGCCCAAAACTGGCTCAAAACCACCGGGAGATCCCAAATGGACATCTATTTTTAATTGAGAATTGAGAATTGAGAATTGAGAATTGATTCTACTCCTCACCCCTCATCCCTCATCCCTCACCCCTCATCCCCCATCCCTCCCCAATGCTCGATCGCAACCAAGTCCACAAAGTAGCACTTCTCGCCCGTCTAAACCTCACACCCACCGAGGAAGAACAATACGCAGTCCAAATGAGTAGCATTATCGATTATTTCGAGCAACTCAGCGAGCTAGATACCGAAAATGTCGAACCAACCACAAGAGCGATCGACATGAGTAATATCACCCGCACTGATACTCAATCTTCATATCAAAATTTAGCTGGAATCTACGCCGCTGCGCCCGATTGTGTCAGCGTAACATTAGCAGATCGAGAAGAAGACTTTTTCAAAGTACCCAAAATTATGGGTTAACCTGAGAAAGGTCACAACTGTTCATTAGTTATAGAGAGAAGATTATAGTGGCTCATTCGATCGTTACTAATGTTTGTGAAGGCATCGCAGATTGCGTCAATGCTTGTCCTGTCGCCTGTATTCATGAAGGCCCAGGTAAAAATACCAAAGGTACCGATTGGTATTGGATTGATTTTTCGACTTGTATCGATTGCGGTATTTGTATGCAGGTTTGTCCGATCGAAGATGCAATTGTACCCGAAGAACGCCCTGAATTGCAGCTAACCCCAGCTTAGAATTAATCGATTGAATTGGGGTATGAATTTAGGGTAGGGGCAACGTCTTAGCTTGCCCCTACCCTGAACTTTATCGATCGCATTGGATCGGCTTTTAGAATCCATTTGACACCTAAAAGCCTTACCGTGCCGTATGCTACCAACTTTATGGACTTACCCCGACTCGAACGGGGGACCTCATCGATGTCAACGATGCGCTCTAACCAACTGAGCTATAAATCCGCGTGAAAGACTAATATATCACGAAGATCTATCGATGGTCAATCCTCGATCGAAGAAAAAACTAGATCCTTCCCTACTTGCAACATAACTTGGTTCAATCCCGTCAATGGGAGTGTGAATTGTTAGAATAGACTCTTTGGCGCAGCCTCTCCTGTGGAGAATTGTCTCGGGTCGCGCCTGTCGCCCTATTTGGTAGAAAATGATGTTGACTAAACTAGCTCCCTTCCGTCGGTTATTATATCCCGTGCTTTCGCTCTGTATGGTAGTCTCGATCGTCATCGGACAACCACAAGTAAGTAGAGCCTTGCCGTGGTTCGAGATTCTCCAGCAAGGCGTGCAATACATGCAGCTCGCAAATATGAACGACGCACAGGAAGCTAGTTTGGGAGCGCAGATTAACCAACAATTGAGCGGGCAAGTCAAAATCTATCGCAATCAGGCAGCAAATAACTACGTCAATCAGATTGGACAAAGATTGGCGCGCAATAGTTCTAGACCGAATATTAAGTATACATTCCAAGTCGTCGAAGATAATGGAGTCAATGCCTTTGCCACGATGGGGGGATTTGTCTATATCAATACTGGATTGCTCAAAATCGCTGATAATGAAGCTCAATTAGCTGGAGTCATGGGACACGAGATCGCCCATATTACAGGTCGTCATTCGCTCCAACAGATGAAGCAAGCTGCCCTCTCGCAAGGTTTGAGCACCGCATTGGGTGTCAATAATGATAAATTAGTCCAAGTTGGCGTACAAGTGGCTCTGACACTCCCCAATAGCCGTCAGGATGAGTATGATGCAGACAGACAAGGCTTGTCGATGCTCACTCGAACAGGTTATGCACCAAGCGCAATGCCAGAATTCATGAAGAAGCTCATGAGTGCTAATTCACCTCCAGAACTCTTCAGTAGTCATCCTGCCGTACCAGAAAGAGTTGCCAATCTCCAACGGATGATTCCCTCAGCCTACAGAAACAATACGACAGGCTTGAGTTCTACCACCTATAAGCGGACTATCACCAGTTTCTTCTAGGGAAGTTCAATAATTTGCGAAAAATTTAGGGTAGGGGCAATTCATGAATTGCCCCTACCCTAAATTTTTCATCAAATAGATAATTGCTATCTAGGCAAAATCTTGACTCCAAAGTAATTCACAAGAGTTATTTGGACTCTCAATCAGCTTGAGCTTGTGCAATTTAGCACCCAGCGCATGAATTGGCTTATCGATCGTATGACCGATGTACACGGCGATATTTTCGGCAGTAGGGACGACTTTGGCGAAGTGGGGGATGTCTTTATTTAAGAAGGTATGATCGAGGGGTTCGACGGCATATTTATCGACTAGTTCGTGAAGTTTGACGAGATCGACTATCATGCCTGTGCGCTGGTCGATAGATCCTGTTACAGTTACTTCTAGATGATAGTTGTGTCCGTGCCCATTGACTCGCGCACATTTGCCATATATTTCACTATTTTGCTCTAAGGTGAGACTGTCCAAAGCCAGACGGTGAGCCGCACTGAAGTGGGTACCGATCGTCAGAGATGCTTCCATATCATTGCCTATATATTCTGCGAAAAGTTCGGGATGCTCGAATAATTGAATGCGAACCAAGGGAAAATGGGGTGCTAATCGCTGCCAAATTATCCGCGCGATATTTTCGGTAGTGGGGAGGGTTTGGCGAAATTCCGGCCACACATCATTCAGGAAGCTATAATCCAGTTGTCCGGTGACTTCTTTTTTGATGACATGTTTGACATCCGAGAGGTTTAGCACCATCCCATATTCATCAATGTCGCCATAGAGGGATATATATAAGACGTAGTTGTGTCCGTGTCCGTAAGGTTGAGCGCACAAGCCAAATTGCGCCTGATTTTCCGCATCGCTCAATTCTGGCAACCAGTACCGATGGCTAGCCGAAAACTCGGCGCGACGGTTGATAGTACATTTCATGAAAGTTTATCTAAATTCACACCTATTAGGATACTCGGAATTGAGGGGTGTGGGGAGAGGGGGGGACGGGGGGACGGGGGGAGTGGGGGACGAGGGGACGGGGGGACGGGGAGACGGGGAGACGGGGGGACGGGGCGACGGGGGGAGAGACGATTTAAAGGAGATAGATTAAGCTGTAAAATATAGGATTGGATCTTAAATTAGCAGGTGTGATGCTAGTTTTGATTTGGTAACATTTAGTTAGGATTGCTATATATAGGTAAAGATTTATGACTCTAATTGCTGCTAAATGGAGTATCGACGACTATCATCAGATGGTTGATAGCGGATTGCTGGACGATCGCCCAGTAGAATTAATCGATGGAGAAATTATTAAAATGGCACCAGAAGGAGTCGGACACTCTTTTTATTGTAAAAGTACAGCGAAATATTTACGGGTCTTATTTGGCGATCTCGTTGAGATTCATGAGGCTCATCCGATTACTTTGCCCAATAATTCCGAACCAGAACCAGATATCGCTATCGTCAAAACTCCATCTTCCCGATATCGCACTCATCATCCCTATCCCGATGATATATTTTGGTTAATTGAGATTGCCAATAGTACTTTAGTTAAGGATTTAGGTGTAAAAAAAGAACTTTATGCTGCGGCGGGGATAGCCGAATACTGGGTGATGGATTTACAAAAGGTTGAGTTGGTTGTATTTCGAGATTTGAGTGCTGATATGTATCAGTCAGAGACTCATCTAACTAGTGGTAATATTTCTTCGATCGCTTTCCCCGATGTACAAGTGAATATAAAGCTGCTATTTGCTTGATATTTATGACTTATCATTATAGCGATCCTTTTTGCAGTGAATGTGATTTCACGATCGAGAGTGGCTGGTATATTCGTGAGCGTTGTTGCAATTGTATTTGTATCGACTGCGCTACTGTTTTTTCGATCGAGGGTTTCTCAGATGAGTATGATGAGATTGTTGGTGAGGTAGGTCATCTTTATCAATATATAATACGCAGTCAAAAAAATAGAAAAAAACATCAGCATAAACCCACAAAATTCAACACTGGAATTTCAGTTGTTCGCGAAATATCTGATGAGAAAATTATATTAGACTTACGCAGAAAGTTCACTATTAAAAAGTCAACCTTTAGATTAGAGGATATAGCTTGCCCATCTTGTCATAAATTAGGTGATTTGCAAGTATCTTTGCAAGTAGGCGATAATTGTCCACGGTGTAAAATTGGGATGATGAAGATGTTAGATTGGCAACTATCGGGATGAAGATAACAGCATTTCGATCGCTTAATTAGTTTTTAAATACAACTAGTTGGGTGACGGGGATTAGGGGTTTCCAGCCGAGGAAGGTACCGACAGGTTGGGTACGTTGAATGGCGATGCGACTCAATTCTCCACCTACTTGCTGATGCCATTGGAGTAATTGCAATTCACTCTCTACCGTGACAGCATTGGCGACTAGTCTACCACCCGATCGCAATGCTGCCCAACAGGTATCTAATAATCCCTCAGATGTCGTACCTCCGCCGATGAAAATTGCATCTGGAGTCGGTAAATCGACCAAAGCGGCGGGTGCTTTACCCTGGATGAGTTGGAGGTGGGGAGTACCTAGAGCCGCCATATTATCGGCGATAAATTTTAACCGATGGGAGTGTTGTTCGATCGCAATTGCTCGACAACTCGGATGACTCCGCAGCCATTCTATCCCGATCGAACCACATCCAGCTCCTACATCCCATAATAATTCTCCAGGCATCGGTGCAAGTGCGGCGAGGGTAATGGCGCGAACTTCTCGTTTGGTGAGTTGTCCATCGTGGTGATAGGCAGTGTCAGGCAGTCCTGGCAGGCGATTTAAGGGGGTTGTATCTGGTGAAATGACACATTCGATCGCGATCGCATTTAGAGCGGCTACATCTGGTTTAGACCAGGATTTAGCGATGTCTGAAATTAATCTTTCTCGTTCTCCACCGATATGTTCTAATACAGTCATCCGACTATCGCCATAACCGCGCTGAGTTAGTAAATCGGCGACTATTTGGGGTGTATCTGCACCCGCACTAAGGAGGATTAATTTTGCACTTGGAGCTAAGATAGCTGAGAGAAAATCTGGAGAATGTCCACACAAACTCAAGGTTTCGACGGTGGTTAAAGACCATCCCAAACGGGCACAAACGAGACTAAATGTCGAAGGTGCGGGTATAATATTTGTCTCGTCGATCGAAACATACCGCAGTAATGTAACTCCGATTCCATAGCAAAGTGGATCGCCGCTAGCCAATACACAGACTGGGGTACCGCGATATTTGAGCAGAGATTCGATCGAGCTTTCCAGTGGTGATGTCCAAACAATGCGATCGCGGCGATCGTTGCGATCTAACATGGCTAAATGACGATGCCCACCGACGATAATTGTGGCTCGATCGAATAGTCCTCTTGCCGATGAACTCAATTCCCCCAATCCCGACTCACCAATCCCGACTATTGACAGCCATTTCTCGTTCTTAGTCATGCCAATAGTAACTACTTTTACATCTAATTGACACTATATAATGAAAAAAGGTTATTTGCTTCATTTGTTAATATTTACAATTAGTACTTTCATTACTTTTGAGACTAGCGCAACTGAATCTAATAATTTTGTAAATCGCGCTACGCTACAGCAGATTAAAAGCAGCAATAGTTTCAAGTTCGATCCTCCAACTAAAGCTATCCGAGTTAGTCGAAGAAATTTGCGCCAAGCTAATAAAGTGAGACGTATTCAACAAGGTATGCCCTATGGAGAAGCTCGCAAAATCTTAATTCAACAAGGTTGGCAGCCAAATCTATCCGATCGGAATGGAGAGATACCGAATGAGAATAGTGGGATTAAAGCCATATACGATTTGGGATATAAAGAAATTAACGATTGCGCTGGATCGGGATTGGGACTTTGTAAATTTGAGTTTATTAACTCCAAAGGAGAATTGCTAGTTGTATTAACAACATCTGATGTAGAACTTCCAGTTTTTCATTGGTTTCTCGATCCTCCACCTAAAGCTATCCGCGATAGTCGGAGAAATCCGCAAATAGCTACTAGAGTGAGAGGTATTCAAAAAAGTATGTCCTATAGAGAAGCTCGCAAAATTTTAATTCAACAAGGTTGGCAACCAAATGTACCTGTCTCCAACGGAGGGATCCCAAACCTTGAAAATAGTCAAATTAAAACTTTATACGAAGATCGCGGCTATTATGAGGTTAAAAATTGTTCTGGAACAGGATTAGGACTTTGCAGATTTGAGTTTGTTAACTACAAAAGAGAGTTGCTAGTTGTGTCAGCAACATCGCTACCAAAACTTAAAATCTTTAATTGGTTTATTGAAAAATCGGCAGAATAAACAAGAGCATCTAGCAATTATCACCTTCTGGTTACTTGAATATAAATAGATTCTTATGCGATCTGGTTTCCACTCTGTAGGGGCAATTCATGAATTGCCCCTACAGAGTGGAAACCGCAATCCTTATGGCATATATAGTAGTCGCCACATCCGTTAAGACACTTTAGATCTTAGTCCGCGTAGGCGGACTTTGCATCACTAGCGGCGATTTCAATCGCTGTGTTGTCTTAACCGCTATAAGATCTGTGGGTAACGCATAGCCGATGAATCGGGGGCTTTCCGCCCGCTGTTCGGTAATGAGAACTGCTGATTCATTACAAATCGATCGAGATTGGGACTATTTGTGAGAAGATTGAGTATTACGATCTAGTTCGCCCTCAGCGCAGCTTTTCCTTGAAAGCGAATCGTCTGAGCTGTTTGGCAATAGCGCACTTCACAGATTTTCAGTAAGATAGGTATTTTAGTCACATGCAAGTAGGCGATCGCGTTCGTGTCAGTACATCAGTAGTTATTTATCATCACCCCAAACATCGCGGTGAGGCTACCGATATTATCAATGAAGAGGGGACGATCGACAAACTTGCCACTGAATGGAAAGGTCGTTCGGTTAGTGCCAATTTCCCCTTAGTTGTCAAGTTCGATAAAGATAAGCTCAGAGCGCATTTGCGGGCAGATGAGTTGGAAGTAATTTAGAGTTGGGGGTTAGGAGTTGGGAGTTGAGGGTTAGAAGGTTCCAACAGTGTTTTACCCTCACTTCTCACTCTTCAACTCCCAACCCCAAACTCCCAACTCCTAACTCTTCAGACAGCAGCCGATAAAACCAGTCTTCGATGACATCGCCCCAGGCGGCTTGGGAAAAGACGGTTTCGGCGGCGTGACGACAATCGGCGCGATCGATCTCATCTAATTTACCGATCGCCGCCACCAATCCCTCTACACTGTCCGGTTTGACCAAAAACCCTGTCTTACCATCTGTGATGATTTCAGCAGGGCCGCCGCGCCGATAAGCGATGACTGGGACACCGCAAGCGAGAGCCTCGATCGCCACATTGCCAAAGGCTTCGATCCAGCGCGGGGTCATCAACAGCCCTCGACACTCGCCTAGAGCTTGTTGCAAGTCTTGAGTAGATAGAAATCCGACATATTCGATCGGCGCGTGGGGATAATCCTGCTGAATTTTTGCCCAGTATTCTGGATCCTGAATTTTGCCCATAATCTTCAGGGGAATCCCAGTAATCTCCGCAGCGGCGACAGCATCTTCGAGGGCTTTTTCGGGAGAGATGCGCCCCAACCAAGCGAGCTGATTCTTGGGCTTGCTGCAATACTCATATACACTAGGATCGACACCACTTCCACCGATCGCAAAACAGGCATCGGCAAAGCTAAATGTCTCGGCTTGAGTGCGGGTACAGACCCCAATCGTACCAGGATAATCTATGGCTACACGTTCGATCGCCAAATCGATCGCCTCAATCTGAGCACCCATACTCACAAAATGAGCGATGGTGGTATCAAAAAATGGGACTAGATAAAAGGGCAGCCAATCAAAGGCAGTATTAAAAATAATGTCATACTCATGCTGGATCGATCGAGCTTTTGCCCACATATTTGCCAGTACCGGATTACTCGGCATCATAATCGGCGCAGCATTAGTCTGAGTTTGAGCCGTGAGTTGTAGCTCTCCAGGCACTTGCAAAATATCCAAATCCCCCAATACCGAACCTAATGGGGCGATAATTTTGATAATATGTCCCCGACTCCGCAGCTCGCGGGCGAGATTGGCAATGGTCAATTCTACACCCCCACCCAATCCAGAACCCAAGGCACCAACTGGAGTAGAGAGAATCAGAACTTTGAGTTTGGGGCGGATCATAAGGGTGGGAGGGTGGTAGGGTGGTAGGGTAGGAATGTCAAAGGCGACGGGGCGACGGAGAAGTCGATCGAATCCAATACCCTACCACCCTACCACCCTACCACCCTCCTACCCTCCTACCCTCCTACCCTACCACCCTCCTACCCCTCCACCCCTATCCAAAG
>JANOPX010000237.1:0-4347 GCA_031422115.1 Chamaesiphon sp. VAR_4_metabat_408
TGATCATTTTGATGAATTTACTAACGTAAATACCCTAACACAACTTTAATATCCCAGTCCCCCCGTCCCCTACCGCTCTTCCTTGCGAAACTCACGCGGCTCCATCCGCATCGGGGCATCGGGATTCCAGATCCCATTGCCCATCAACCTGGCATATTGACTCGCACGACTAAACCTATCGCGATATTTGCGACCGCCGATCGGACTTAGACTATTCATACTAGCCAAAACATAGCCATCTCTGACCAATTCCTCATTCAGCAATCGACCATCTTTCCAAAGGTACACAAACTTACGTCCAAACTTGTCTGCCTCCACCCCTTCAAATTCGACGCTCACACTGCCTTTACTCGGCATTCGCAATAGGAAGTCCAATCTCTGTTTTGCAGCTCTTCCCCAGGGTTCTTGAGCCAAATCCGGTGCATCGATGCCGATTAGTCTACATGACTGAATTACTGGCGGTTGCTGAGATCGATCTACTGATTCTACTGATTGTCCGCTGAGAACCCGCCCAATTTGGAAGGTAGGGTAGCTCGGTGGCGGTGCTGATGCTTGACAAGCAGCTAAGAAAATCGATCCGAATATTTGCAACCATCGACGGGAAGTGAAACTGTTGAGCATGGAATTAGTTAGTCTTCATCAAGAGGAAGTCCATATTTAATCTTGCCTTTGCCAAAATACTGTCCGAATTGCAGCTCGTAAACCTCATCCTCATCTTGGGTTTCGACTTCCAAGTCCGAACAGGCATAACTGACGCAGAGCAGGGCATAACCTTGGCGTTGAAGTTGGGGTGACAATCCCATTGCCTCTGGTTGATATAGTTCCCCAGATTTGACCAAAACAGCACATGCGGTACAAGCTCCATTGCGACAGGAAAAGGGTAGCTTCACGCCCTGATTTTCGGCACTGTGGAGGATATATCGATCGCTTGGAACGCTGACTTGGTGATAGGTGTCGGTTTGTCGATCGTAAATTTTAATCTGATAATTGCGAGTCATAGGGGAGTGGGAGAGGGGGGGACGGGGGGACGGGGGGACGGGGGACTGCAAGTAATCCCCAATCCAAAATCCAAAATCCTGCTTGGTGCGTTCCACTGTCGGGGAACCCGAACAGTTCACGCATCCGCAAAATCCAAAATCCGAAGATTCTTTTCCATTATCAGTTGACAGCGGATCGAAGTCTAGGGTATGCTAGTCAAGCGGCAAAATACGCTCTTAGTTTGGAGAAGTGGCCGAGTGGTCGATGGCGCAGCACTGGAAATGCTGTGTAGGGCAACTTACCGTGGGTTCGAATCCCACCTTCTCCGTCAATTCAAAAACAAAACGGCCACTAACTATATTTTAGTTGGTGGCTGTTTTGTGTCGATCGATCGGCGAGAGAATATTTTATTTTTACGCCAGGGCAATTGAGACGTAATCTAAGTGCTCAAACCATACTTAACATCAGTTTCTCAACACTGACCCCTGCTCATATCCCCCAATTAAACTAATTTTGTAGCTGCGAATACTCTTTTCCACCACAGATGCAGGGGAATATATAACAGCGGCATCCACAAAGCACTGAGAACAGCCGCAATGAGCGCAACAGAAGATCGATCGACCAAAAGATAGCTCAAACTATCAAAACTAATCCCTTGAAACCGATCTCCTGGAGCATGTAGCAGGTATTGGGAGCCGAGGATTGCTTCGCTGACGATCGTCAGCATGAAAGCAGCGATACTGGCGGGGATTACTTCGTCATTGATATATCGGCGTTTTTCCAACCAAACAGTTAGTACGCCCACTGCGGTGAGACTCAGCACATGACTGGGGAGAGTTCCGAGGGGATCTGCGTCTGGCAAAGTCATTCGATCCTGAATTAGTCCCAAAACAATCCCCGCAGTAGCTGCGTGCCACATGGATCTCCGTAGACTCCAAACTATCGTCCACATTACCAGCCAACTTGGGCCGATGCCCAAAATTTCCATTCCCGGCAACCGAGTAGGTGACAGTAGTAGACACAATCCGCCTGACATGACGATGGCGACTAGATTGAGGGTATTACGGGCAAAGGGATGTAAATTAGCAATATTCATCAAAGGTAAAATTTTCTGTAAGTCGAGTGATTTACATCCCGATCTGTAATTATCGCAGTTGAATCGACAGGGCAAATTGCCAAATAGCCAACAGACTCGATCGAGTGCCGAATTATTTTTTATTTCGTCGGTTTGGCGAAATAGGTGCTGCATCGGTGCTCATTGGCGGGAGACTATCCACTGCTGCGCCAGGATTGTGAGGGTGTACTGTAACCCACTCTAGATAGCCAAGTGGTGCAGTAAATTCGACTGTCGCCACTGGTGCGGGAGATTGATTCAAATTGATCTCAATTACTCTGCCTACCCCCAATCCAGACGGAAATCGTTGACTTGCAGTGGAAGTCGAAACTATGTCGCCCTTTTTGACAGTCGGGCGTTTGTCAAAAAATTGTAGTTCCGCGCGATCGGCGCGAGTCCCCTGTAGAGTGCCCATATTTCGAGTCCTACCGATGACCACACCCATCGTACTGGTAGAATCGCTCACTAGCAAAACCCGACTGGTGTGAGCTGACACACTTATCACTCGACCGACTAGACCGCCAGTACCAACGACGATATGATTGACAGCGACACCATCCATCTTCCCACGACCGATCGTCACCTGTTGCCACCAGTTATCGGCACTGCGAAGAATGATGGGGGCCAAAATGCCCTTAGTCGGAACTGAGGCAGCATAACTAGCTAGTTGCTTGAGCTGTTGATTTTGAGTCTTTAACTCTTGCACCTCATCTTGTAGTTGTTTGACCTGAGCGGTTTTGAGATAGTCTATTTGCCCAGATTTGGGCTGAAATGGATAGGATAGAAAATTGTAGAGTTCAACTACCAATGCGCCTTGTGTCTGTAAAGCCCAAAAGGTACCACCAACAACAACCCCAAACCCTGCCAATTTCAGAGCATTCTTGTCCCACCAGCGGCGTAGAGTAAACATTATTAATCTTTATTAAATCGATTTGTTAAAGTTCGGATGCTATGAATCATTATTATTTATAGGTATAAATATTCCAGGGTGCAAATCTAATTAGACTTGACCTGAGTAATTTTGATAACTATACGACCCTAACCAAAATTTCGACTAGGAACTAGTCGATTTGGTACTGTGGGTATAAGGCTAAAGTAGCGATAGGCGTAAGACATGACGTTCGTTATCGCTACTTTTTCCAGAGGATCTTGCCCAATCGGAATAAATAATTACAGACTGCGCGAGCGTCCAGTAAATACCCGTTCTAACTGTTTGAAGTTTTCGAGTACTTTGCCAGTACCTAAAACTACACAGGTGAGTGGATCGTTAGCGATATGAGTAACGATTCCGGTTTCATGACTGATGAGTGTGTCGATCCCTCGTAAGAGCGCGCCACCTCCAGCTAGCATGATACCTCGATCGATAATATCAGACGCTAATTCGGGTGGAGTCCGCTCTAGCGTACGTTTTACCGCTTCAATAATCACAGAAAGAGGCTCTGACATACTCTCCCTAATTTCGGGGCCTTTGATCGTCACTGTCCGTGGTAGACCGGACAGGAGATGTAGCCCCCGTACTTCCATCGAGATATCGTGATCCTCTGGAGTTGGATAAGCAGAGCCGATTTGGATTTTGATATCCTCTGCGGTGCGTTCCCCAATTACCAAATTATGCACTTTCTTCATGTAGCTGACGATCGATTCACTCAGTTCGTCCCCAGCAATCCGAACGGATTCACTGATTACAGAGCCTTGTAAACTGAGTACAGCAACTTCAGTCGTGCCCCCACCAATATCGATAATCATGTTCCCAGTGGGTTCAGCCACAGGCAATCCCGCACCAATTGCCGCAGCAACAGGTTCGTCGATCAGAAATACTTCACTCGCACCCGCTTGGAGTGCTGCGTCCATTACTGCACGTCGTTCTACCGCAGTCACACCACTGGGAATCCCAATGACGATTCTAGGACGAACGACATTACTGCCTTCATTGGCACGTTGAATGAAGTGTTTTAACATGACTTCGGCTGTATCGAAGTCGGCGATCACACCATCGCGGAGGGGGCGCAGCGCAATGACATCGCCGGGAGTTCTCCCCAACATTTTTTTGGCATCTGCGCCCACAGCGATTGGTGTTTTTGTCTTTGTATCCATCGCCACCACCGAGGGTTCTGCTAAAACAATACCTTTGCCAGTTACATACACTAATGTATTGGCAGTTCCCAGGTCCATACCCATATCTCTGGATAAGGAAAAGCGATTGAAAAAACCCACGCGCTTCTTTGCCCCCAAATTTTAATAACGGTCAGTTGAAT
>JANOPX010000238.1:0-1944 GCA_031422115.1 Chamaesiphon sp. VAR_4_metabat_408
CGCCGCAAAAATCACGATTGCCCCCAATGCAGCTTTGGGAAATAGTGCCAAAACTGGGCGAAAATACAGCAGCACCAAAATCACCACCGCCATCGCAACTAATGAAAAAAGTTGGGTTTTGCTGCCCAAATTATCCCCAATTGCCGTGCGACTACCACTACTACTGACTGGAAATCCCTGCACCAATCCCGCTCCCACATTAGCCAATCCCAGGGCGAGTAATTCCTGATTTGCATCGATTTTAGACTGATGACGAGCAGCAAAAGATCGCGCCGTCAACACATTGTCCGAATAACCGACGATCGCAATCCCCAGAGCGGAGGCTAGCAGGTCAGGGAGCTGGCTTGAAAAGTTCGGCAGGGTCAATCGGGGCAAACCTGCGGGAATTGCGCCCACAACGGCTAATCCCTGGCGATCGAGATGAAAGATTGCTACCGCCGCAGTGCTGATGAGGACAGCTAGTAGAGGTGTAGGAGCTTTGGGGAAGAGATGTCCGATCGCAAATAAGAAGCCCAACACCAATCCGGCTAAAATTAGGGTGATAAAATGAACATCTTTTAGCTGCTGGATGAATTGACTCACCTGTGCGAATACAGTGATACCTGAAATCGAAATCCCGCTAATTTTGCCCAATTGTCCCGCAATCATCATGATGGCAACACCTGCCATATAGCCGACTAAAATCGGCTTGGAGAGCAAGTTTGCCAGAAAGCCTAATCTCGCAACATAACCAACGACACAAATCGCCCCCACCAATATCGCCAGAGTCGCCGTCAGCAATCCATAATTACTCCCATCCGCTAGTAATAACGGTGCGATGGCTGCTGCTGTCATTACCGATGTAGTTGATTCTGGCCCAACCGAAAGCTGGCGCGACGAGCCAAATACAGCATAAACCAACATCGCAGGCAGAATCGTCCATAGCCCTACTACAGGCGGAACGCCGACTAATTCGCCGTATGCCATACACTGGGGAATCAAATAAGCAGCAACCGTAATTCCGGCGAGAATATCTCCCCGCAACCATGATTTCTGATAACCCCACAACCCGCGTAACCCCGGCAATCCGATCGAAAATCTTTGGTGCATGTTCGTTGCTATGGCGTAATTTCAACCGTTTTCATTCAGGTATGTCCAAATCGTGATGTGGACATACCTCAATGGCTCTCAATACGTTTCGGTTAGCCCGCGACTAAAGTCGCGGCTAGTGATGCAAAGTCCGCCTACGCGGACTAATGTTACAATCGATAATTTATTAACCGAACCGTATCGGAATGGCTCTTTATCAATAATGACTCGATTGGTATCGATCTGCTAATATGTTAGGATGTTGTTATCCTACTAAATAGTAAGATTTAATCATGAGTGCGAAGGTAAGTATCACACTAGATGAAGCAGTTTTGGAGTTCGTCGATCGATCGAGCAAAAACCGCAGCCAGTTCATCAACGAAATATTGTCTCAGGCAAAGAAGAACCAATTGTTGAAGGATTTGGCGGATGCTTATACAGAACTAGCAAACAATCCTGAGTATCAAGCTGAGACTAAGTTATGGGATGTGACAGTGGGGGATGGCATCGATGCCTAATGGAGATCTCCGGTACCGAAGAGGAGAAATCTGGTGGGTAAACCTAGATCCGACAGTAGGCAGTGAAACGGCAAAGAAACGACCGTGTGTAATTCTTCAGAATGACGTGGGCAACGCTCGCTCTGACACAACGATGGTTGCTCCTTTATTGAAAGGCTCAAAAGCCTATCCATTTGTAGTGAGTGTTGAGGTGACGGCAGAGAATGGGCTAGATGAAACTAGAGGAATTCACCTCGAACAAATGAGGGTTGTGGACAATCGGCGAATAGATTGTCAACTAGGCACCTTGGAAGACAAGTACTGGAGTGAAATAGAGAAGGCTGTTTGCATCGTTTTGGGGTTTAATGCAATTTTTGAA
>JANOPX010000239.1:0-11214 GCA_031422115.1 Chamaesiphon sp. VAR_4_metabat_408
GGGGGGACGGGGGGACGGGGGGACGGGGGGACGGGGAGACGGGGGAGGGATCTGTAGATGGCTTTGTTTAGGAGATTACCTGCTTCGAGCGCGGCTACGCCAACGATGACGCTTTTACCAGAGATTCCTTCAAACAAAGCCCTCCTCACTAGGGATGTAGCAGGGTGAATTAATCGTCACTAGAGGATTATCTTCAGTCCATTTCAATGGACTTTTACCGTTAGCCCGCACTTTAGTCGCGGGTGGTTGGCGACGAAGCACCAAGGTTCTAGATTTTATTCCTTCACAACTAATCCACCCTGCTCCTCACTAGCGATCTAGGGAGAGAGAGGAGAGGATGGCGAGAGCGATGGTTATAGAAATTAAAAATCATCCTCTGATTCAGCAACGCCAAAAAAACATGGGCGAATAGTTCGCCCATGTTAGTCAACAATTAATTAGCTAATCTTCCCAAGGGGAAAGAAATTAGGTACCAGAAGTCCAGGAGTTGGCATAGTCGAGCTGATCTTGAGTCAGGCTATCGATTTGGATGCCCATCGCTTCGAGTTTCAGACGAGCGATTTCGCGATCGACAGAGACTGGGATCGAGTGAATCCCTGGGGTTAGTTCGCCACGGTTTTTGACGAGGTACTCACAAGCCATTGCTTGGTTAGCAAAGCTCATATCCATTACTGCGCTAGGATGACCCTCAGCAGCGGCGAGGTTGACTAGACGACCTTCACCGATGACGACGATGGATTTACCATTGTTGAGTTTGTACTCTTGGGTAAAGTTGCGTACGGTGTTGACTTCAGATGCTTTTGCACCCAGAGCTTTGAGATCGATTTCGATGTCAAAGTGACCGGAGTTACAGACGATCGCGCCATCTTTCATTGCGTCGAAGTGTTCGCCGCGAATGATGTGCTTGTTACCAGTAACGGTGATAAAGATGTCACCGACAACAGCCGCTTTTGCCATTGTCATGACGCTATAACCGTCCATAACGGCTTCAATTGCCTTAGTAGGGTCAATTTCAGTCACGATGACATTTGCACCCATTCCACGGGCACGCATGGCGGTACCTTTACCACACCAGCCGTAGCCAGCAACCACGATGGTTTTACCAGCGAGGAGGATATTGGTGGCGCGAACGATTCCGTCGAGGGTGGATTGCCCTGTACCATAACGGTTGTCAAAGAAGTGCTTGGTGTCAGCATCATTGACGTTTACTGCTGGGAAGGTGAGTACGCCAGCTTTGAACATTGCTTCGAGGCGAACGATACCAGTGGTGGTTTCTTCGGTGGTACCGATGAGTTCGCTGAGTTGGTGTTGACGTTCTTGAACCATTGTTGCTACTACGTCACAGCCATCATCAACGATGATATTTGGGCGGTGATCTAGAGCGATTTGAACGTGACGTTTGTAGGTTGCTTCGTCTTCACCACGGAAGGCAAATACGGGGATACCATAATCGACGATCAAACTAGCGGCGACATCATCCTGGGTGGAGAGAGGGTTGCTCGCAATGAGGATCGCGTCTGCACCAGCAGCTTTGATAGCGATCGCCAAGTGAGCGGTTTCAGTGGTAATGTGGCAACATGCGACGATGCGAATGCCAGCAAGAGGCTTTTCGGCTGCAAACCGATCCCGAATCTGACGCAGCACGGGCATTTCACGTCCTGCCCACTCAATCCGTTGTTTGCCAAGAGGCGCGAGTGATAAATCCTTAACGTCGTGTTTCAATGCAGTTGTTGCAGTCATAGATACAGTTTTTTACAAAAATATAAACTTCGATCTATTCCTAGGTTACAGGAAATAGTCGAATTTATCACTCCGCATTATTAACTATCAGCAAAGATAATTTTTTACTTTTGACTGAGACGGGGGTATTTTGGATTTTGGATTTTGGATTGAAACCAATCTAGTCCAACCTTCCAACCTTCCAACCCAACTCCCAACCTTCCAACCCAACTCCCAACTCCCAACTCCCAACTCGATCGCGCAACAGTCCTCTAAAATAGATGAGTAGATCGAAACCCGATCGATTTTTTGGGCATAATAACCAGTGTCGCCACCAATAGCCGCCATTAGTCGATCTTCATCTATCCATGTCAAAATTAGACAGTCAATTTAAGATTCACTTCTGGGGTGTGCGCGGTAGTATTGCTTGCCCCGGAGCCGCTACAATCCGTTATGGTGGGAATACGCCTTGCGTGGAAATGTTGGTGGATGGACATCGGCTGATTTTTGATGCGGGAACGGGGATTTATGTACTAGGACAATCTTTATTACCACAGCTCCCAGTGACGGGGCATTTATTTTTCTCCCATTCTCATTGGGATCACATTCAGGGGTTCCCGTTTTTTTCGCCTGCATTTATGGCGGGAAATGAATTTGATATTTATGGTGCGACGATGCCGAGTGGAATGACGATCGAGCAACGCCTCAGCGATCAGATGATGCAGCCCAATTTTCCGGTACCATTACAGATTATGGATGCCAATTTGCGGTTTCATAATCTGGAGTATGGGATGGAGGTCAATTTGGGCGATGTTAAGATCCAAACTGGGTTATTAAATCATCCTGGTGGGGCGATGGGCTATCGGGTAAATTGGCAAGATCGATCGGTAGCATATATTACCGATACTGAGCATTTTAGTACTGAGATCGATCGAGATGTCTTAGCCTTGGTAGATGGTGTTGATGTGTTGATTTATGACTGTACATATACGGACGAGGAATATCCGAACAGAGTCGGCTGGGGTCATTCTACCTGGCAAGAGGGGGTCAAATTAGCCATTGCCGCAGGGGTCGAACAACTAGTGATTTTTCACCACGATCCGAGTCATAATGATGATTTCATGGATGCGATCGGCATTAGTGCGGTAAAGGTTTTTCCTCAGTCGATTGTCGCTAGAGAAGGGCTGGAGTTGTTTGTGACGCAGAGTAAGAGGAGTCAAAGGAGAGCGCAGAGAATGGGCTAGATGTGGCGACAATCCAAAATCCAAAATCAGTTAATCCAAAATCAGTTAATCCAAAATCCAAAATCCCTGATGGAACTTAGTCCCGAACAGTATAAGCAGAAGATGCAACGCCGCCAAGAGGTGCAGGCGGAGCGGATCGATCGATCGATTGCCGAGAAAGGGTTGATTATTGTCAATACAGGTACGGGGAAGGGGAAGACGACTGCTGCACTGGGAATGGTGCTTAGATCCCTTGGGCATGGCTATAAGGTGGCGATCGTCCAATTTATCAAAGGTGCTTGGGAACCCGCCGAGAAAGCCGTTCTAGCCCGCTTTGACGACCAATTAGCATTCCATGCGATGGGTGAGGGGTTTACGTGGGATACTCAGGATCGCGATCGAGATATCGCCACCGCACAGCTCGCCTGGGAAAAAGCTCTGAGTTATATTCTCAATCCTGAATATCGATTGGTATTGTTGGATGAGGTGAATATTGCGTTTAAATTGGGTTATCTAGATCCAGCAATCGCGATCGCCGGACTCAGCCAAAAGCCCGATCTCACCCATGTTATCCTCACAGGGAGAGGCGCGCCTCAAAGCCTGATCGATGTTGCCGATCTCGTCACGGAAATGACTCTCATCAAACATCCCTTTCGGGAGCAGGGAATCAAAGCACAGCCTGGAATCGAATTTTGATCCTGTGGAAAATACGCACAAGCTGAAATTCTCAGCTCGCCACATTTATAAAGATAGTCAATTTCACGGATCTGTTTACAAGTCTTAATTGATATAAATGGGTATGGAGTATCCTCCCCAACGCGATAACCGCTAATATGAGGATGAATTTAACCCATTAATACTGATTACTGCTCCAATAGAGCGATCGACTGTCAAGTTGGGCATTCTAAGTTGAGATTCTATATATTGCCCAAGTCAATTACTGTCTGCTGGCACTAGGAAATTTTTATCATGAGACTTGCTGGCTACTTATCTGAATACTCATTAGCGGAAGTCTTCCAGCAAATCCAGAAAGAGGATCTAACTGGAATGCTCAAGATAGAGACAGAGGAAGATTCTGTCAAACTTCCACATGGTAGCCATTATTTGTGGTTCAAGTCTGGTAGATTGCTGGCAATGGCTAGAAATCTAGAGCGAACTTCGCTACTACTGATGCTAGAACAACGGCGGTGGATTACTGCTACACAAATCCAAAAGATTCTTACAGACAACCAAAAATTAGAACATTCTTTGGGAGAACATCTAAAATCCGAAGGTATCCTAAGTGCAGAACAACTTCAGGTAATTTTTCACGCCCAAATTCTTCAACCAGTTTGCAGTCTATTCAAGATCCAAACAGCCAAATTTAGCTTCAACCCCAAGACAAAACTTGCCAAAGCTGAAATGACTGGATTGAGTGTATCCGCAAATGAGGCGAGTTTATTAGGACTCCGTGTTTTGCGAGATTGGTTGCAATTGACTGATAAATTGCCACATCCAGAGTATAGTCTTACCAAGACGAGCGAATCATTGCCTGTATATAAATTGGATATGCAGGAGCTTCAGATCTGGGAATTGGCAAATGGTAAAAAATCGATCGCTGAAATGGCAGCAAAATTGGGAATTGAACTAGATTCAGCCCTGAAGATCGCTTTTCGATTGAAAATGGTTGGACTAGTTGAAGAGTCTCAGATTGTTAAGACAACTGCGACAGTTGTCAAGGAAGAAGTTGTCAAAAAAGATGAGAGTAAGACGAGCATTTGGCTCAAACAGATCGATACAGAAGCGATGATGAGTGGGATGAGTGGTTTATTAAAATCAGTCAAGAATCGCGATTGATCGTGTTTATTTGCGCTTAAAAATATTCGCTTTACTACCTAATAAAGGTAGATATCCACCGATCGCAAATCCAATTCCTACTCCCCCTGCGAGTACTAATCCCCAAGGTAGATCGATCGATCTAAACATCAGAAATTTTAGACTTACCAAGCTAGCATTCTGAACTGATAATAGCGCGATCGGGGCGATCCAGAGTGCGGGGATGGTGGAGATGAGGAAGTTGAGCATGAGGGGAGGGAGGGGGAGAGGGGGGACGGGGAGACGGGGGGACTGGGGGACTGGGAGACGAGAATATATGGTAAATCCCAACTCTCCACTCCTCAACTCCCAACTCCCAACTCCCAACTGTCTACTTTAAGGCTTCGATCGCAGTTTCCATCGTGGTGGCTAGTTTCTTCAACTGCTCCGCTGAATGGGTTTCTAGATAGACACGAATGAGTGGCTCGGTACCAGATGCACGAAGCAGCACCCAACTACCATCACTGAGATAAAATTTTACACCGTCTTGACGATTAACTTCTTTGACAGCGATACCCGCAATGTCAGTGGGGGGATGCTCGGTA
Source organism: Chamaesiphon sp. VAR_4_metabat_408 (assembly GCA_031422115.1). Classification (GTDB taxonomy): domain Bacteria; phylum Cyanobacteriota; class Cyanobacteriia; order Cyanobacteriales; family Chamaesiphonaceae; genus Chamaesiphon. The sequence continues at coordinate 5,342 of JANOPX010000239.1, forward strand.
TAAGTCTTCATTACCGTTTGCTTGTGGGCATTATCTAGATGTAGATCTAGACGACGATTGTACAATGGCCCATCAGCTTCGGCAATGACTTCGGCGACGATTTGGCTCAAAGGTTTGCCCTCGTATGCGATCGCTTCAGCTATGAGCATATCAGCCAAGATGCCATCTTTTTCGGGAATATGACCGATGATGCTCAATCCACCAGATTCTTCACCGCCGATGAGTACGGGGATTTCCCGCATTTTCTCGCCGATATATTTGAATCCAACAGCAGTTTCAATCAGGGGGATACCATGCTTGGCAGCAAAGTTGTCTAGGAGATGGGTAGTCGCCACCGTACGGACGATCGCGCCAGTTTTGCCCTTATTCTTAATTAAGTGCTTGGCAAGTACCAGGAGGACGGTATTTGGCGTGAGTACGTTACCCAATTCATCGACGATGCCAAATCTATCAGCATCCCCGTCTGTCGCCATACCGAGATCTGCTTTATCATTTTTGACAGCAGCAATCAGTTCGCCGAGTAATTCGGCTTTGGGTTCTGGCATACCGCCGCCAAATAAGACATCTCGCTCCATGTGGAAGCTTTCAATCTCACAACCGCAATGGAGTAAAACTTTGTCCAGATATCCCCGTGAGGTAGAATACATGGCATCATACTTGACTTTGAGTTTGGCCGATCGAATCCGCTCTACATCCAGCAGGGTATAAATAAACTTAAAGTATTCTGGTTGGGGGTCGAAGGTGCTAATCTTGTCGGGATGTTTCTTTTCTGGTGGTGCGTCACTAGCCTTGTCTAAATTGGCGACGATCGTATCAGTAATCGCGAGAGTTGCGGGGCCAGCATAATCGGGGATATACTTAATCCCACAATACGCGGCGGGATTGTGACTGGCTGTAAACATCAGCGCGCCCGCAGAGTTTAGTAGCCTAGCATTGTAGGCAATAACTGGAGTCGGACAATCTCGATCGACAATCTTCACCGTCCATCCCAAATCTGCTAATATCTCCGCAGACATCCGCGCAAACTTATCTGCCAAAAATCTCGGATCGTATGCAACTAATACGGGACGATCCTGAGTATAAGCTGTACTGAGGTATGCGGCGATCGCCCGCGTCACCTTACACACATTCGCAAATGTAAAATCATCGGCGATAATCCCCCGCCATCCGTCAGTCCCAAACTTAATGTTACCTGCGCTCATCATTTACCGCCTATTCGCTCGCTGATGTTTCTGCTTCCATAACACTATCATAAGCTAGGGGCGGGGAAGGGCAAAGGATAACGAGTGTTAATATTTTGGATTTTGGATTTAGACATCCGCACAGGAATGAGGATTAAATAAATTGCGTAGGTTGGGTTGAAGCCCGCGAAACCCAACACTCTGGGGATGTTGGGTTTCGCGGGCTTCAACCCAACCTACAGATGTGTATATTATTAAATCCTCATTCCTTAGCAGTAAAGGTGTCACTGAGATAATCCCGTAACGATTCGATGAGAGTCGATCGAACTAACTCCATTATTATCGGTACATCTAGTTTAGCCTTTGTTGGCCCTGCAAATGCTGGATCGAACATGACGAGATGAATCAATACCACCGCTGGATTCCAGCCTAACTCGTCAAGTGCTGCCAAAAAGCCATCCACATGACTACCACCCGATTCAGACATCCCCCCATTTACCCACGAATAGATTTTAGGCTGGTTTGACACAATCTGTCCGCAAGCTACAGCATCTATTAATACTCCCGCTACTTTTAGCGTCATATTGAATGGTAGTTTATTTGCCGCTAAGTAAGAACTATTAGTATCGATGAAGGGTAATAGTTGCACCAATCCTTCGGGGGCATAAAATCGCTCTCGCCCAAATCTAATTTCGATGCCTTTGACTAAATGCGCCGTCTCGAATAGATGCCATCTAATCATATTCGATCGCAGTTTAGCACCCTTAAATATGTCAGGATCGGGAGTAATTTCAATTTTGGTACCGCGATGATTTCCAGACTCGACGATCGATGATACATCCAGTGCAATCCCTTGGCAAAAATTCTGTTCCCATCGCACTCCATCCCGCCAACTTTGAATCTTCATGGTCGAACTAGCTGCATTCAAAACAGCTAAACCCATTCCACTCGCATACTTGACATGTACGTGAGGTGCATGTCCATCTTCTGTGCCTGTAAAATGTAGAGTAGTTAGAGATTTTGTCGCCAAACTTATCCCCTCGATATTGCTGGGCAAGTCAAAGGGTAATCCCTGCCCATCATCGACGATCGTAATAGTATTTCCATCTAGATCTACACTAGCAAATGTTGCCGTACCTGCTAAATAAGCATCGAGTACATTAGCAACTAGCTCATAGACAAATAACTCCATCCCGCTAGAATCCGTAGATCCAAAATACATTCCCGGTCTTTTTCGCACGCCTTCAATACTAGAAATGACCTGAATCTGTTGGGTATCATAGAAATTATCGGGCATAGGAGTTAATGATTCGATCGGACATCTACTCAATTTATTATCGCCCTAATCTACCTATAGAACCTATTTGAGATCTTCTGTCTTGTCGGTTTTTTTATATCTCCTGTCGGAGAGGCTACGCCAACGGAGGGAACCTCCGAATAAAACCGCCGCTAGTGGGGGAGGGCGGGTTTTGTTGGAAGATGATGGTGTTAGACGACATTAGATTGCATAAACAAAGCCAGCTACAGTTGGCTGGAAAAATGTGAAATCTACTCTTTGATGAATCTGTAGGGGTAGGGCTTGGTGAGCTAAACTGCCAACTGGGCGGGTGACCCGACCAGTGGGGAACCCGGACAGTTCGCGCATCCGCTTTATGCAATCTAATGTCGATGTTACTGTTTAATCTTAAACAAAACCTACCCTCCTTCACCAGGATCTAAAAATGCTTCTTATATGAACAGACCCCCGACTTCATGAACCCTTTGAATCTCCCTAGAAGGGCAGCTATATTGGGCGAGGACAGGCGTTACCCCCCCCCACAATTATGCTAGAGGCTAATAATGAGGTGGCTAATTTTTTTGAGAATCCAAACATAGTCGAAATTAAAATAATATTGCTTTTGTATAGATTAATCGAGCTATCATCGAAAGTAAATCAGCCAATCGAACAGTTCTCGATCGAACAAATAGCATAAATACGCAGATAAATCGAAATTATGGTCGATCGAACGAGAGAGACTGGCGGTTAAAACCGCAGCTATCCAAACAAAGTCCGCCTACACGGACCCCATTGCCGCATCTTAGTCCGCGAAGGCGGACTTTGCATCACTAGCCCCGATTTCAATCGGTGGCGGTTTTGACTGGCTAAGGCAAATCGACAGCTATCATCTAGCTATACTCAGGTTATTCTTTGCCTAAGCCAAATTGCGCTAATCGATCGATCTAAACAAAATACAAATACTTTATGATGAAATATGGTGATAATTCTGTTAAATTTACCTTAATTACTGTGGTGCTGCACTGTGAATCCAAATCAATCCGCTGACATGTCTACATTAAATGCCGAAATCGCGAGGTTTCGAGAAGAACTGGGCACCCGTGACAAGCTAGTCCAACAGCTATCCCAAGAACTATTTCGGTTGGTAAAAAGTGATACAGATCGAACTCCAAGACCAGAAATAGGTGGGGATTACCGCTCTGAAGTTAGATTATTGCGCGAACAACTTCAGGGAGTCGAACAGCAAGTCCGATTTTATCAAGAACAGATGCAGCGGCGAGATTTTGAGGCGCAGCAAATGCGCCAAACTATCCGCGAGTTGACAGATAGAAGTCAGATGCTAGAGCAGGTAATCCGGGAACTATCTAGGGTCTATACCCAGAAATTTGCCGAACGATTGGCACCGATTAAGGCCAAAATTCAGGCACTCCAGAACGAAAATCGTCAACTCCACTCGGAGCTAGTGTCGGTTAACGAACGGCTCATCGGTGAAGGGACAAACCTTCAGCTCCCAAAACCTAGGGTAGGGCAAGATTTGCCCAGCGTTGCGGAACGACAGTCTTCTCAACCACTGATTCGATTCAGTCATGTCTAGGACAGTTATTATTCTGGATGATACCCCGGATAGTCTGAGATTGGGTCAGGCAATGTTGCAGGGCATCGCTCAGGCTGAAGGTAACTCTGATGATGCTCTCGCCAAATTCGGCGAAACTATCCTTGTCACTGAATTAGCAGGGGTGCCAGATGTCGATCCTATTTATTGTCCGCTAACACTGAATTTACCTCCCGAATTTGAGTTCTGGGGACGAGATATCAGTCAAGCATGTCTGGACATCGACGCGCTCCGCCATCTAGCAGCTACGAGAACAGGGGTAAAACATGGCGATCGAGGCAATCTGTGGTTGCCTGTGGTTTGGACGGCGAGAGGCCCAATGTACGGGGAAGTCATCGGCGAAGTAGATGCAGATAGTTATCGACAACCGATTCATCTCAATGATGTCGATCGACAACCACTATATCAGTTTGGCTACCAATTACTCAGCCAGCTCAATGCACCACCCGCCACATACATGGTGCAATTTAGCCGTCAAGAGCGGGAATTAATATTCGACAGGTTATTTCCATTTCCAGCTCTACCCGCACTAGCGAGCGTCGGTGTTCAATCACCAGATTTATATGCTTGTCATTGGCGGTGCATTACTCGTCAACCGATGATAGATATTCGGGTGAGGGGTCAGGGATGAGGGATGAGGGATGAGGATTAAATAACTTGCGTAGGTTGGCTCAACCCAACCTACAGATGTGTATATTATTAAATCCTTATCCCTAAGTAAGATCGCTAAACGAATTTTTATTAGGATCCAGTGTAACTCCTACCCTGACCCCTGACCCCTGACCCCTGACCCCTGACCCCTGACCCCTGACCCTGCTACAATAGCTCCAGTGAGTTATTAATCGGATAGAATCATGAGCGATCGACTGCCTATACCTGTAGTTGTGAATGGTGCAGCCGGAAAGATGGGGCTGGAAGTCATCAAAGCGATAGCTGGTGCCAAGGATATGGTACTGGTAGGGGCGATCGATCGCAAACCCGATATTCAAGGTGCAGACATTGGCGAAATCGCTGGTTGTGGAGCCTTAGAGGTGCCTGTAACCAATGAGATTCAATCAATCCTCGCAATGGCGGCTCAGGCAAAAGAACCAGCCGTCATGGTCGATTTTACCCATCCTGATAGTATCTACGAAAATGTCCGCAATGCGATCGCTTATGGCATTCGCCCTGTCGTTGGTACCACTGGATTGAGTGCAGCACAGATTCAAAATCTCGCCGAATTTGCCGACAAAGCTAGCACTGGCTGTCTGATTATACCCAACTTCTCGATCGGTGTAATCTTGATGCAGCAAGCCGCCATCCAAGCTGCCAAATATTTCGAGCATGTGGAAATCATCGAACTTCACCACAATCAAAAAGCTGACGCACCCAGCGGTACCGCCATCCAAACCGCGCAACTATTAGGCGAACTCGGCAAACCCTTCAACGCTCCCAGCGTCACAGAGTCAGAAAAAATACCCGGCGCGAGAGGTTGTCAAGCCGACGAAAATATCCGCATCCATAGTATCCGCCTCCCTGGTTTTATCGCCCATCAAGAAATCATCTTCGGTGCTCCAGGTGAAATCTATACCCTCCGTCACGATACCACCAACCGCTCCTGCTATATGCCCGGAGTCCTTCTCGCCATTCGCAAGATTTTGGCACTAAAATCATTAATATATGGATTAGAAAAAATCCTCTAGCAGGTGAATGGGTGGATAGATAATAGACATAACTCCAGTCTCGCCCCGCCCCCCCCCGGGCCCCCCCCCCGGGGGGGGCCCGTGGCCCCCGGGGGCGGGGGGGGGGGGGGGGGGGGGGGGGG
>JANOPX010000240.1:0-37918 GCA_031422115.1 Chamaesiphon sp. VAR_4_metabat_408
GGAAAGTAGACTTTCTGCACTCCCTAAAAGTCTAGAAAGAATAAATGTCGTTGAGGCGATCGACTAGCTTTGTGCTGCAAAGTAATTTTATGACTTATTGGCTTAATGTACAAAATTGGCGCGTTGGGCATTTTTAGCCAAAGTCGAGTTGGAGAAGTCGGGGATCTGGATCTTCTAGAATTTGGCAATCGCCTCATATAAATCTGGCAGATCGTTTTCAATCAAAATCAGATCCTTGGCTTGACGATGCTCTTTACTAGTTAGGTAAGCGAGAGCCTCATCCCGATTGGGAAATTCCATCAGCTTCTCCGCAGGTAAACCACCATCAGCTAATCCGGCTTTGAGGGCTTCCTTATTGGTATCGCCGATAATTAGTACCAAATCGCAGATTGAAGCAGCTTTGAGAGCCACCTGGCGGTTCTCAGCGACTTGAACGTCGCCTAGTTCTACCATGCCTGGAGTCATGAGGATTTTGCGCCCGCCTTCTAGTACTTCGAGCACTTCTAGAGCTGAAGCAAATCCGACGGGGTTGGAGTTGTAGGAGTCGTCGAGGATGAAGCCATCGCCATTTTTCCGCAAGTTGAGGCGATAATTGGCGGATTCGACGTTGTAGATGGCGGCGATGACATAATCGGGATCTTTGCCCAGAGCACAAGCCATTGTGAATGCGCCGACGAGGTTGGAGAGCATGGGTGCGCCGAGGAGTTTGGTGAAGCCAGGATAGGCTTTGCCTTGCCAGTGGATGGTAAATGTGGTGCCTTCGATTTTGGCATCGATATCTGTCATCCAGCAGTCGAGGTGTCCGATTTCGGGTTCCAAGCCGTAGAGTAGAGTGGTGGCTTTGGGGTATTCGATAGCCATTTGACGCGCACCAGGGTTGTCGCCATTACAGACGAGCAATCCGTCGGCGGGGATGGCTTGAGCGAGTTCGCATTTGGCTTTATAGATATTTTCGGCACCCCCAAAACGTTCGAGGTGCATGATACCTACGGCGGTAACTAATCCGGCGTTGGGTGGGGTGAAACGGCATAATTTGGCGATCGAGCCAATCTGATAGGCTCCCATTTCGATAATAGCAAGTTCTTGTTGCTCTTTGAGGTTTTCCCGAATCTGACGGGTGATGCCCATTTCGGTGTTGATACTTCCGGGTGTCCAAAATGTGGGTTCGATCGCTTCGAGGATACCGCCTAAGATAGCTTTGGTACTAGTTTTACCATAACTTCCGGTGATGCCGATCGTATACGGGCGATAGTCAGCGAGGATATCTTTGGCTTCTTGGAGAAATGCCTGTTGTTTTTTGAGTTCGTTGGGCCATAATATGGCATTCGCGATCGAAATCCAAATCGGTGTAGATTGAATCAGACCAAATGCTAGGAGCCAATATGCCGAAATATTATCTCCAGCACCTAGGGCATATAGTCCACCGATCGATCCAATTACCGCGATCGCATACAAACCCAGAGCTAAATTATAGATCGCCGTGGCTCGATCGGTCATCTTCAGTTTGATTTTGCCCACTTTACGCGGATCTTCTTCCTGAAAACCGACTAAGACTAATGTGATGGCAGCAATTATACAAATTCCCACGCAAATCACCATATCTCCCCCAGTCGCAAATTTGCTCAGTGCGGCAGCGATGAGAGCGATGAGAGTTCCTCTGGTATCGAAAGCACGTTTTTCGAGCAGCCAATTCTTAAACCGCGTGCTGTTGTATTCTTCCTGCTGAAAATATTGGAGATATCTCAATCCACGATTGGTAAAAAAGAGAATGATAGCGGCGGAGATGAGAGTGAGACAGATGATTGTGAGCATGTGGGGGAGAGGGGGGTGGTAGGGTGGTAGGGTGGTAGGGTTGTAGGGTTGTAGGGTTGTAGGGTTGGAGGGTTGGAGGTAATTAAATCAATCTCCACAATCGAAATTCAATCCAAAATCCAAAATTCCCTCACCCCTCACCCCTCACCCCTCATCCCTGTAATCGAGAAAGAAATTTATCCACATAATAGGCACAGAGATGGGCACCTTCGGCTTGAAACATGAAGTGATCTCGATTGGGGATGGTGATAAGTTGGGAATTGGGAAAAAGGCTGTGATAACGATGCCCCATTTCTACAGGAGTTTCGGTATCGGCTTCGCCCCAGAGGAGTAAGACGGGTGCGGGGATTTGCTTGACAATTTCGGTGACATCTTCACCGACGGTTTTTACCAGAGTTCCTTGCATTGCACCAGCATTGAGATAATCGCGGGAGCCGTATTTTTGAGTATGCCAGGTAAGCAGCTCATTGCGGTAGAGTGGTGATAACTTAAAGCTATTTCGCATATTCCGTACCCACTGACTGCGGAGCGACTGCTTAAATGTACGCTGACGTTGCAAACCACCAGAATTGATCAGCGTAATCGAGCGTACTCGATGGGGATACTTGTGAGCCAATCGAATCGAGACTCTACCGCCGAAAGAATGCCCCAGCATATCAGCCTGGGCGATCCCATTATCATCCAAATACTGACAAATTCGATCGGCATATTGAGTCGTATCCCAATCTTCCGGCGGTGGAGGAGATTTGCCAAAGCCAGGAAGATCGATAATATGGACTTTATCCTTGTACGCCAATAGTTCGCCCATTGGTTGCAAGGATTGGAGATTTTGCCCCCAGCCGTGGAGCATGACGATCGGACGATCGCTATTACCCAGTTGGACGGTGTTTAATTGTACTTGAGCCATTGTACGCACTTTTGCCTGTTATCTCGTTAAATTATCATCGATCGGTACCAACATAAAGCGTAAATTCACCATAGATGATAGAGTTTCTGGGAAATGTGGGTAAATTAGGTATCTCTGATGTAGCGATCGCGATCGCAGGTACGATATCGATCGAGGGATAAAATCAAAGGATAGTTCTGGCTACATCCGAACTTAAACTGTTATCAAAGCCATGTTGCTGACTGCAATCTATGCTCTGCTCTATCAAACTAACTATTAGCTAGCGAAGGAATTGGAGACAAAGTATGTTTGTAGTTGGAAAGGAAATTGGTAGTGGGATCGAGCAGATTATTTACGAGCATTTACTCTATGTGGTTAAAACCGAACCATCTGCTCAGGTATTGACAAGATTTCGTACCCTATTTGTTGAGGGTATCGGCTACCGTGATACTCGGATTTGGAGTACGATTGAAAAATTGGCAGCAGAAAAAAATGCCGAACAAAATTTCCCCCTGTTAATCAACCGTTGCTGCTATATTCTCGTCAACCACTGGCAAATGCAACTGGTTAGTCAAAGTGCGATCGCCGAGCTGATATTTATGCTCCAAAATCTCACCGATCTGCGGATGACCTATTCTAGAATAGCTCGTCGGCTCCGCTCTTTGTTAGAAATATACTTACATAGTCAAGACTATCTCAAGCTCAACCGCTTAAATATCGTACTGAATGCAACAGCAACCGCTAAACCCACCAGACACAATATCGCTGAGTTGCCTTTAGGTAATTTAATTAATCGCTACCCTTATCTATATGACCACTCACTAGTTTCCGAAGAACGCACTTTTGAAAATGTGGAAACTGTGAGACGGGTACAACGAAATTTGCATCAAAAATATGAATTGAGCTTATCTCAATATCTCACCTATCAAGCCCGGAGAGCACGCTTGATATCTCAGTTAGGAAGACAGGCGGCGGAAGATCTACCTCAAGTATCAAACCCAACATTGCTATCTACTAGAGAACTAGGTATGGCATTTAATCGGTTTGTGGGTAAAGCTGAAGGTGATTCTACTTATCGAGATTTGTCTCGTGGATTTGCTGCTAGAATCGAATCTGGGCCGACTATTAAGTCGTTTAAAGACGATTTGTATGAATATATCACTTCTGGTGTTGATGGTGATTATGGTAAGCGGAGTTTTAACGATCGATTTTACAAAACTATCTGCAATATTCTACCCGATCGCGATCGACAACAACTAGATGAAGTTAGCCTTCTGCGTAGTTGTACCCACGTCCTCAACCACCTTCTCGTCGAAAGTCCCCAAAAGCCGCAGCACTTTGTATTTGTCGATCTGATTAGCAATTTAGGCGTAGTTTTTACGACTGGTTTATTATTAAAAATCGTTCTCATCTGCCAAAAAGCTAAACCACTAATTGAAAGTAGATTTTCCATGCTTTTCAATCACTATGAGTCTTCCAATTGCAAGGGTGTACCCTGGCTCGTCAAATCCCTAGAAACTTGGAATGTCGCCGAAACAATTCACTTTGGCAAAATTGATGCGGCTTCTCTGATGGTTTTGGGTAAGGGGTAAGGGGATTTTAGATTTTGGATTTTGCGACTGAAATCACGCGGAGGTTCCCGACCCATAGGTTTGGGTTAAGACGGATTTTGGATTGAAATCAGCCGCCTATATTGCTAGTGAGGAGGGCGGGTTTGAATGAATCTCTAGTGAAAGCGTCATCGATTTCATAAACCCGCCCCTACAGACCCCTGACCCCCAAAAACCCCTCATCCCTGACCCCTGACCCCTCATTCAAAGCTTTGATGTAATTCTTCGGCGACTCGTTTTAGGCGGCGGAGTTGGGCTGCCATATCTGCTTTTGTTAAGCTGGCGGCGAATCTGTTGAAGCCCCATGCTACGACAGGATTAGGGATATTAAATTCAAAGCGATTGATGAGTTTTGTGCCGCGCACATTTGGTTCGCATTCCCATCGATCGGTACCGCGAAAAAAGCCATCAAATCCCCAAATTATTAACCCAGGTTCTCTGGTTAATACTGTGTTTTTTAATGTCGGTTTGACGATCGGGATGCCAATTGTAAATCTACTCGCACTACCAACACTAGTCCGCCATTCCCCGATCGGTTCGCATTTTAACATCGGATTGAGCCACCGTTGCATCAATTCTAAGTCAGTGACACATCGATCGACAACTGTGGCACTGGCTTTGATTTGAATTGATTGCTCGAATACGGGCATGGTTGGGGGATGGGGGTGGTAGGGTGAGGGGTAGGAGGGTAGGAGGGTGGTAGGGTGGTAGGGTAGGAGGGCGTGAAAATATTTAGGCTAAAAATGGAAGTTTGGCAGGATACCACTCTCCTACCCTCCTAACCTCCTACCCTTCTACCCTCCTACCCTCCTACCCTCCTACCCCTCACCCTACCACCCTACCCCTCATCCCTCGCCCCTAACTCTGTTTTGATTCGATCGACAATCGAGTGTTCGTCAATGGTAGCAAAGATTCGGGCGATTGCGGATTTGGGGCTGTTGTCTCCCCAGGATGCACCGTTGGCGAGGTAGGTTTTGGTGGCTTCGCCGATAGCGTAGGTGGAAAATCCACCGATGCTGGCTTGGGTGAGGGCGACGGCGGCATATGGGGCGAGGCTCAATCCGCCTGTAGCTGGGGCGACAATGGCGAGGAAGCTCTTGATTCCACTCAATCCGAGCTTGACTGCGATTTCACTCGCCGCTAGCCCGCCCATGCCCATAACGATGGTTTGGAGGAGTCTGGTGGCTCCCGATCGAGTCATGGGGATGCCATAATATTTGGATAGGCGCAGAATCATTGACAGATCGATCGCTGCACCTGCGATAATGTCTGCGGCGGTGATGGGGTTGATGGCGATGGCGATCGATTTGGTCATGACGGATTGCCAGATGATATCATTGGCTTTATCCGCTCGGCTGTCCATTTTCCGATCGATTGTTTGCTGTTGGATGCGATCGGCTGCTAGCATAGCATTTAGTGCGGCGAGGGATTTGCCTTCATGTTGCAATATTTCGACGATGCGGGATTTTAATTCGCCGACTTGGGGGGTACCTGGATGTTGGCTCATACCCATTGTGCCATCTTCTCGTAGGCTGGCGCGAATGGCGATCGGTGCGGCAGCTACCATGATAATCTCATTAGGGCTGAGGATTTCTTTGACTCGTTCGTCGCGGATTTTGGCATATATTGCTAGTTTATCTCGATCGGGATAGCGATCGACTTTATTAAATACTAATAGGATTGGTTTTCCAGCGGCTCTGAGTTGGGAGAGGGTTTGTAATTCGAGTTCGGTAATATCGCCAGCGATGACGAATAAGATTAAGTCTACTTGATGGGCGATTTCGGTAGCGAGGATTTGTCTTTCTTTACCTTCGACTTCATCAATCCCTGGAGTATCGATAAATTCGATCGGTTCTTGGAGAGTGGCTGGGGTATCTTTATCCAAGTCAAATTCATCTTGCCAATTGTTTATTTCCCAGATGACTTGTTGGCGTTCTTTCGTGACTCCATGTAGGGCACCAGTTTGGAATATTTGTTGTCCGATGAGGGCATTTAATAAGGATGATTTGCCTCTACCTACCATCCCAAATACAGCGACTTGAAATACCGATCGATCGAGTTTTGCCAGCATCGTACTTAGTTCGGCAATTTCTGATTCTAATCCAGATCTTTCCCGTTGACTCAAATCTAGATTAACTAATATTTCTCGGAGGGTATCTTTAGCTTGTTGATAGTTTCGCTCTGATTGGATGTTCTCGAGACTGTCGATCGTACTATCCCAACTAGCTGAATCATCAATAGGTTCCATCAGGGGTCAGGGATGAGGGGTCAGGGGTCAAAAATTATATTAGTCCGCCTACGCGGACTTTGCATCATTAGCGGCGACTTTAGTCGCTGATTAATGAATTAGTATTCTGATTTGCTATCCCTTGACATTAAGGCGACTATTGCTTCTTCGGCAGTAATATCACCTAACAATAATCGATCGACTAATACAGCGATTGGCATATATATCTGATTTTTATCTGCAATTTGAACCAGTACCTTAGTCGTATTAATTCCCTCCGCCGTCCCCTTCAATTCAGCTAACACTTGACTCAGAGTCTTACCTTGCGCCAACCCATAACCAACTTGATAATTGCGACTGAGCGGACTATTACAGGTAGTTAACAGATCGCCCATACCTGATAGCCCATAAAAGGTTTCAGTCTTTGCGCCCCAATATTGACCCACCCGAATCATCTCTGCCAATCCTCTCGTCAATAGAGCAGATTTAGCATTATTACCCAATCTTAAACCATCACAAGTACCAGCAGCGATCGCAATGACATTTTTGACAGTTCCGGCAATTTCCACACCCACAGGATCGTCATTTGTATAAACTCTGAATTTTGGCGACGAAAAGATAGTTTGAATCTGTGTCGCTGCGTCACCATCTTGACTAGATACCACCGTCGCTGCTGGTAATCCTTGCTGAATCTCTAGGGATAAATTTGGCCCTGATAAAACAACAATCGGATTATTGGGAAATGCTTTTCGCCACAGTTGGGCGGGTGTCAAATTAGTTTTAGCATCCAAACCTTTAGTTGCAGTGACGATAATTTGGTGTGGTTGAATTTGTCCAGATAACCCGTCGATAACAGCATCCACTCCCGACATCGATACAGCAGAAATAATCGCTACTCGATCGCGTACCACATCTGCTAATATATCACCAGAACTACGCGACCAAATCGTCGGCATATAACCATTGATCTGGGTTAAACTTGCCAATGCACTACCCCAAACACCAGCACCAATAATTGTAATTCGATCGGACATATACAGATGATGTTTGATGAATATAGGGACTGTAGGGGTGGGTGTCTTGTCGTTTTTTTATGCGGGGGGAACCCCCGCATAAAAACGCCGCTTTATGCTAATAACTACGCTTCTACTAGAACGATCGAACAAAACCCACCCTCCTCACTAGAATTTACGCTCGCTCATATCCTACCAAACACCACCACCAATAATTATAATTCGATCGGACATATACAGATAATATTTGACAAATGTAGGGACTGTAGGGGTGGGTGTCTTGTCGTTTTTTTATTCGGGGGGAACCCCCGCATAAAAACGCCGCTTTATGCTAATAACTACGCTGACACTAGAACGATCGAACAAAACCCACCCTCCTCACTAGAATTTACGATCGCTTACCGTGGATATTTCACCATCAACTTTTGGACTTCTTCCGCATGATAGGAACTGCGAGTCAACGGCGAAGAAACTACTTGCAAGAACCCGATTTCCTCGCCATATATGCGCCATGCGTCAAATTGTGCTGGAGTAATAAATTCAGCCACCGCCAAATGTTTTGCCGTAGGTTGGAGATATTGACCGATCGTAATGATATCGCAATCTACCGATCGCAAATCCCGCATTGTTTGGCGAACTTCCGCATCAGTTTCGCCCAAACCCACCATGATGCCCGTTTTAGTATAAACTTTCGGAGTGAGGTCGCGCGATCGCTGTAAGACATCCAAAGAGCGGAGATAATCCCCCTGGGGGCGCACCCGACGATACAGTCTAGGGATAGTCTCAGTATTATGATTTAGCACTTCCGGCGATGCCGCCAAAATCGTCTCCAAGGCTTGCCAATTGGCACAAAGGTCTGGAATGAGTACTTCGATCGTCGTCTGGGGTGAGAGGGCGCGGGTAGCCTCAATACACAACACAAATTGATTCGCTCCACCATCGGGCAAATCGTCCCGATTGACAGAAGTAATTACCACATGTTTGAGATTCAGCCGCTTTACCGCCTCAGCCAACCGTTGCGGTTCTGTAGGATCCAAAGGTTGAGGTTTTTTCTCAAAATCAATATCGCAATATGGACAAGCACGGGTACATGCAGGCCCCATAATTAGAAATGTAGCAGTTCCAGCACTAAAACACTCCCCAATATTCGGACAGGAAGCTTCCTCACATACCGTATTGAGCTGTAAGTCGCGGAGGATATCTTTGACACTACCTACCCGTTCCCACTGCGGTGCTTTTACCCGCAACCATTCTGGTTTGACTGTCATCTCGATTTTGGATTTTGGATTTTGGATTTTGGATTTTGGATTTTGGATTTTCCCAACTAGAAGCAGGGAGTCTAAGCAGTCTCAAAGGGTTTCTCGCTATCAATCCCCACAGTTTACTATTTTAACTCAACATCCAATGTAACTACTACTCGATCGAGATCCTAGCCAGATCCAAAGGCTACCTGGAGAAATTCGCATCATTCTGATATTCATAAAATGCTAGCGTGAATATTTTTAGAATCGATTCCTGCTGCTATTAGCATAGAGGTTAAATCCTCTTCAAAGTTATCTTCTTCGATAGTTATTTCCCGATCTGATAAATGAGCCTGGAATAAAATTGTATTAATCCAACCTTTTTTATCCCATCCAGTGGCAAGAATCAAGAAATGACCGGAAGGTCGATCGCACACGGGATAAATCCGAATTGCCTGAATTCGAGGCTGGTCTTTTGTTGCTTCCTTTAAAATATTTTCGATAATATCAGCATAACTTAGCATGGAAAGTTTATTTTTGAGATCGGGCTATAAGATCGTTTCACCTCACATCGACTAATAATAGTATATCCTGACGAGATTCTAGTTTCCTTGAATGTTTCGATCTGAGCATGGGTACTATAGCGATAGTTGAGTGAAGATATATATAGAGATCGTGGCATACTGGTTGACAATCGAGCGCGAACAAGGGGTGACTGCACCCCTTCCTGCGACAATGGGCAATGATGGAGAATCGCAAGTGTATGGGACAACAGTACCCCAATTATTGGGGACACTCGATCGCCTCGCTCAGGAATTGGGCTTGAAATCGATCGATAATTTCATCTACAAAGATACCAGAGGCTATGCTTTCATCCTCAAAGAAGCCGAAGCCGAAGGAAATGCTGTTTTAGCCTCAGCCATGCGCGCTGAAATTGCCATCCTAGCACAGCGCAGCCGCTGGCACGAACCCGCCGCCGCACGAGCGACTATCCATAGTCTAAGAGAGTTTCTCGCTGCCAATCCGCACATTTTGACAGAGCAATATGCTCGCGATGCGAATGAATGGACGCTGTGGGATTTGGAAGCATACGAGCGGATTCTCACCGAATTGGAGGAACGCGGCTCAAAGTTTGCCTTTGTCGAGCGAAACGACCAAAATTAGCAGAGGGTGGTAGGATGTATTCGCTGCGATTCCTTGTGTGTAGCAATTCTCATTAGAGAAATTGAGATTGCATCTGAGGCTGGTTTTTAAAAATAAAACTCCTACAATCCTCATTGTATCGTCACCGCTTGAGCAAATCTAATTTATGTTGATTCCTGTTGATATTGGGTGAGGAGTTGTGGTAAGTGATCGTAACCATCGACACCGATCGCAGGTAGTAAGTTAGGGCGATACTTAATTAGAAGTTCGTTAAATTTATCGCTGCCCATTTGTCCCTGGAGAATACTGGCTAAACCCGCACTTTGTCGCCATTCTTTGGCTCCGATGCGCTCTAATTGATACATTGCCATACAACTATAGAAGACGGCGATGTCGTCTTTGGCGATATTATGGTGAGCTTCGGCGAGATAACTAAGATTTAGTCCTTGTAGATATAAGTCGCCTACTGCTTGAGCGGCTTTGGTACCTTGTTGGAGGTAGGTGATGGCTTTTTCGGGTTGTTGGATGGTGAGATGAGCGATACCGAGGCTATGATAGCAGAGTGCTAAACTTTGGTTGTCTTCGAGAGTTTGGGCGAGTTTGAGACCGCGATCGAGATAGGTGATATTCTGTTCGTAGATGTCTTCGTCAATTCTGTCGATCGATTGTGCCGATAGGATTTCGCCATAACCCACATTTGTTAGGGCGTTGGCTTCACCGAGTCTATCCCCTGTCTGTCGGGAGAGAATTAGGGCGCGTTGGCTATAGTTAATCGAGAGTGGATAGTCTTTCTGACCGATCGCTATTCGGCTAAGATGATTGAGGTTGGCTATTTCACAAGGTCGATCGGCTGCTTGGTTGGCTATAATTAAGGCTTCTTGATGGAGTATGATGGCTCGATCGATTTGCCCTAATGTACGTTGCGAATAACCTAGGATAGTTAATAATCGCCCCTTCTCCTGAGTACCCGCTACCTCTTTGAGCGGTAAGTCGAAATAAGAGAGGGTATCGCGCAGAGTTTCCCCAGAGAAGGCGGCGAAAATCCCTCCATATAGGGGGAAATTGGGTCTTTGAGCCGCAGTTCTCAAGATTTGGAGTGTGACTTGGAAACAAGCCTTTGCCAAGGCATCACGATGATTTGTGTTGATGCTCGTCGCTCTACCGATGCCATTTGCCAATTCGCACCAAATCCCCGCGAAGGTAATTAGGGTACTAAACGCCATTCGCTGTCCCCAATCCCTGTCGTACATTTGAGCATCGAACCAAGCAACTAGACTAATCTCGATACTCTGTAATATTACTGCCAATTCGACCCAATCGCCTTCATCGGCTGTTCCCCGCTCGGCGGCAAAATCGGGAATTGACTTTTGACGACCGATCGTGTCAAATAATAACTTTACTAGTGGTCGATCGATCTGTTTCGCCCATAATGTCCAAGGACTATTATCTGTCGGACTCCCAAAGCCGATCTTTTGACCGCCATCATAGATCCAGCTTACCAGATGGGGTTCCAATGCAGGTAGTCCCCTCAATCCGCGATCGAGTCCCCCCGCTAGTTGACGTAATTGCTCGAAATCTGCTGGTTCTAGTTTGGTACTAGTTGTGGTTTGGAGTTGATGGATAATTGATTGAATTTGGGCTACAGATAATCGTTGTGTCTGATTGGGATCTAGTGCTTGGAGGAGGATATTGAGACGCTCGTCAGGTGCAGCATTGAGAATTCGATCGATCGTATCTGTTACTATTCCTACAGCTTGACGTTCCTGTTGCCATCGTAGCAGAGCCGCCTCGATCGATCCTAATGCTTTGAGTTTATGCCCCGCTTTCGCCTGTTTTACCTCACTAGTCAGGGTGCTAATTTCTTGCTCCACCGCCTGTATCTGCTCGCTCAGACAACCTTCAAAAATTTCACTCGTCCCCAGACTAATATTATCCGTGAGGACGCGATCGATATATTCTTTTGATATAATTTGTTTCCCTGTCAAAATCAGGGTGACAATATCCTCGATCGTCTTTTGATAACGTTCGCGTACAGAAACAGATCCAGCATCACCAGCACTCATACCTTTTTACCCTCTCATCAAACGATCTCATAGATTGATACTTATCTATAATCCAAAATCCAAAATCCCAATGTCCGATACATCCAGTCTAATCTCTCCTCTACCCATCGCTACCGACTACCCACCACTAACCCTTGGAATCATGGCTTCAGGGAGTGGGAGCAACTTTGAAGCAGTAGCCGCAGCAATTGCCAACGGTAGTTTGAATGCGCGGATTGCTGTCCTTATCTATAGTAAACCAGGTATCCAAGCGATCGAAAGGGCAGCAGCTAGGGGAATACCCGCCATTTTACTCGATGCTAAATTGTATCCCGATCGCGCGGAATTAGACCTGGCGATCGTCAAAACTATGCAATCGTATCAAGTTAACTGTGTCGTCATGGCTGGTTGGATGCGGGTAGTTACCCAAGTGCTAATTGACGCATTTCCCGATCGACTAATTAATATTCATCCTAGCCTACTTCCTAGTTTCCCAGGAATACGGGCGATCGAACAAGCCCTAGTTGCTGGAGTCAAAATCTCTGGCTGTACAGTCCACCTAGTTAGTCTAGCAGTAGACAGCGGCCCAATTATCATCCAATCCGCCGTACCAGTTTTCGCTGATGACACGCCGAATACCCTGCATCTACGGATTCAAGCCCAAGAACACAAAATTCTACCCCAAGCGATCGAAATTCTTTCGCAAAGGGTAGGATTTTGTATATAAGGCTAGACGGGACTGACGGGACTCGAACCCGCGACCTCGCGCGTGACAGGCGCGCGCTCTAACCAACTGAGCTACAGTCCCATTTGTCTTCCGTCTATAATTATGCACTAATTCCCTCAGCCTGTCAACTACTATTTTAGAATTTATTCTGAGCGAGGGAATTAGATCGAAAATTCATTAAACCAACTGTATTGCCACAGATCTCGTATGCGATATGAGTAGCGGGTTCCACCAGGTAGGGGCAATTCATGAATTGCCCCTACCTGGTGGAACCCAGACCCTCCAAACCCTCGCAAAACGCTCGGATCTCTATCAAACACTCTTTTAGTTGTGTAGGTGCGGTTAAAACCGCCAAGCTACCCATCTGTGGTCGATTATCTATCTGTCACACTCGATCGCGATCGCTCACTGACAAAGGAGTAAGATGATTTCACCTCATAAAATTACTTTTTTGTCAGATGTTTACTAGATTACGCCGGATTTTGGGTAGATTCTTTGACAGATCTCGGACGATTAATAATGAACCACTCAATCGAATGAGTCTCATCGTCATTATTTTAGTCGATATATTTATCCTCAGCAATGTTTTTACAGGACTAAGTGACATCAGTAGATGGCATCTCAGCCCATCAGAAGCTTATCCATGTTACTCAGAGTGGAATAGTTATCGAACCGAGCAAGCGACTGGCAAAGATTATAATTTCGTTAGAAAAGCAGTTTCGACAAAAGACAATAATGACTATCCATACACTCCATATGGAAATGTTAATCTCAGCCAAAAATACACCAAAGATACTAAAGATCGGTTGGGCAGTATTTCTAATATCTGTCTAGGATATGCTGGTATTCGAGATAGAATAAGTACACCTGATAATCAAAATATCGCTAAAGCTATCGATGGACGACAATCAGCGATCGGTAAATTAGAATCTAGTAACCAGACTATTAAAAGTCAATATGATTCATCCCTACTCGAAAAAATAGCAGGACAGCAGCGAGATCGATCGATTAATCAAGTTGGCGCAGAAAAAGCCAAACAAACACTAGAGCAAAATAATCTCAAAATCTCTAGTCTCAAAAAAGAAATCACCGATTTCAAGAATACATTACTTGCCAAACCAGAAAGTTCTGCCTTTATTAGTCTGCTCAAAGATAGCAATAAGTTCACGCCGCTAAAAAGTGGCTATGAGCAAGCATCATTCTGGTATCCGAGCATTCAGTTTGGCCTTCAGTTCGCTTTCCTACTCCCATTAATCCTAACAGCATTAGTAATCAATAACTTTGCCCAGAGGCGCGGTTATGGACTGGTGGCCTTGATTACTTGGCATCTGCTAGTTATCTTTCTAATTCCCCTCTTCTTCAAAGTATTTGAATTTCTCCAAATCGGTGTAATCTTCAAATTCTTCGCAGATATCGTTCATGCACTATTTGGTAGCCTACTATTCCTAGTTAGCTACATCTACATTCTGTTAGTTCCATTAGTTGGATTTGGACTAATAAAAGTTTTTCAAGAATTTGTCTTCAATTCCAAAATTCAGACAGCCAAAAGAGTCCAAAAATCTCAATGTGTACACTGTGCTAGGAAGATTCGATCGACCGATATCTATTGTCCCCATTGCAGTACTTATCAACTGAGTGAATGCCAGAACTGTCATCATCATACTTATAAGGATTTACCCTACTGCAATCAATGCGGACATGCTCAACATCCCCATAGATAAATCTCATCGAATCTTATTGGTAACTCTTTAGGTACTTTACTATCCATAAGTCTATTCATAGCAATCGTTAGTACCTTGATTTTAGCGTACCCGTCTTCAATGGATCTGTAGGGGTAGGTTTATGCAATCTAATGTCGATCCTATGTTCGATTTTAAACAAAACCTACCCTCCTACACTAGGAGCTAAAAAGATCTCCAATGGGTTCTAAGAAGCTCTTGATAAGGTAAATTGCCAAGCATCCAGAAACTAGATTTGTGGTGCTTAATTTGGAGTCGATTCCGCAAAGCGGAGGCTACGCCAACGAAAACCTGTCGAAATTATACCAGGTACGGAAATCCCGAAATGCTGACAGTGACCCGATCGACCTACAATGCTAGGTAACTAAACACGATCGAAATAGGGTGGCTATATGACAACGATAGAAAAAGGTAACATCAGCATCCATACTGAGAATATCTTCCCCATTATCAAGAAGTCTCTGTATACCGACCATGAAATCTTTTTACGGGAGCTAATCTCCAACTCTGTTGATGCCATTGGTAAGCTCAAAATGGTATCCTTTGCGGGAGATTTTAGCGGTGAATTGGGAGAGCCTGCGATTAGTATCTCGATCGATAAGGAAAAGAAAACGCTGTCAATCTCGGATAATGGGATTGGGATGACTGCGGATGAAGTCAAGAAATATATCAATCAGGTGGCTTTTTCTAGTGCGGAAGAGTTTATCGAAAAGTATCAGAAGGATAGCGACCAACAAATTATCGGTCACTTTGGGTTAGGCTTTTATTCTTCCTTCATGGTGGCGAGTCAAGTTGAGATCGACACCCTCTCTTATCGAGATGGAGCCGAAGCTGTACATTGGTCTTGTGATGGTTCGCCTAGCTTTGAAATTAGTGAATCTAGTCGCACGGAGCGCGGTACAACGATTACTTTGACGCTGCAAGATGAGGAAGTCGAGTATTTAGAAAATGTCCGCATCAAGCAGTTGATTAAAACTTATTGCGATTTCATGTCTGTACCCATCTCGCTCGATGGTGAAGTCAGCAATAAACAAATCGCTCCCTGGAAACAATCGCCCCAGAGTCTCACGAAGGAAGATTATTTAGAATTTTATCGTTATCTCTATCCTTTTGAAGATGACCCACTTTTATGGGTACACTTAAATACTGACTATCCCTTTGCTTTAAATGGGATTTTGTACTTCCCCAAATTGCGCCCCGATTTGGATGTGACCAAGGGACAGGCTAAACTATTCTGCAATCAGGTATTTGTGAGCGATCGCTGTGATGAGGTGATTCCCAAATTTCTGCTACCATTGCGGGGAGTCATCGACAGTACCGATATTCCGCTGAATGTGTCTCGGAGTGCCTTGACTAGCGATCGCACAGTTCGACGCATTGCTGATTATATCGCCAAAAAGGTCGGCGATAGTCTCAAGGATCTATATCGGGACGATCGAGCCGCATATATCAACGCTTGGGAAGATCTCAGTACTTTCCTCAAATTTGGCTGTCTGAATGACGATAAATTCAAAAGCCAGATTGAAGACATCATCATCTATCGCACCACCTTCATCGCTCCCATAGAAACCACTGAGGCGACAACTGAGGGAGATGACGCTTGGAAGTCGGAGCAACCGAGCCTACCCTACACTACCCTCGCCGAATATCTAGCACGGAATAAAGAGCGTCACAGCAAAACAGACGCACCCACTGAAGGTGAAGCACCCGCATTTGAAAATCGGGTATTTTACGCCACAGATGAGGCTAGTCAAGCACCATATATCCAACTCCACAAGAGTCAAGGCTTGGAAGTGCTTTTCCTCGATTCTTTTATCGATACTCACTTTGTTAGTTTCCTAGAGCGGGAACATAGTGATGTCAAGTTCTCACGGGTAGATGCAGAATTAGACAGTAGTTTGATTCAGTCTGATGATGCACCAGAAATCATCGATCCGAATACAAATAAAACTCGCAGCGAACAAATTAAGGATATCTTTACCGTCGCTCTAAATAAACCCAAAGTCACCATTCGTACCGAATCACTCAAAGGTGATAACGCTCAATCTACACCACCTGCAATGGTATTGTTACCTGAATCTGCTCGGCGAATGCAGGAAATGATGGCGATGATGCAGCAACAATCAGCAGCGTTCCCTGAAGAACATACCTTGGTAATAAATACAGCTCATCCACTGATTCAAAACTTGGCAAATATCAACCAGGGATCGATCGTTGGAACTGAAGGAGAATCGCCAAATCAACAGTTAGTTAGTCTCGTCTGTCATCACATTTACGATCTCGCTTTGATGGCGCAAAAAGGCGTAAGTGCTGATGGAATGAATGCTTTTGTCGATCGATCGAATCAGGTATTGACAAAGTTGACTGAAAGATAATACTCAGATCCCCGACTTCTTCGAGAAGTCGGGGATCTGTCCCCACAAGCTATGTAATTATTATGATAATGTTAGATAAATCTTCGATCGAGATTACTAGAGCAGATTTATCTGTTGTCAGTCATGGTAATGCGATCGTGACGCTGATGGATGAATATGCTCGCGATCCGATGGGTGGTGGCAAAGGATTATCAGACTATGCTAAAACTAATTTAATCTCCAAACTTAGAGAGATAAACACCGCTCATATCATTATCGCTTTTATAGATCGACAACCAGCCGGATTAGTTAATTGCTTTGAGGGCTTCTCTACCTTTGCTTGCAAACCATTACTGAATATTCATGATGTAATTGTATCTGATTATTATCGAGGTAATGGACTATCTAAACTGATGCTATCAGCAGTAGAAAGGATGGCGATCGATATCGGTTGCTGCAAACTCACATTAGAAGTTTTAGAAGGTAATCATATCGCACAGAAAGCCTATCGATCGTGTGGATTTGAAGGTTTTCAGCTAGATCCAGAAATGGGTAAAGCACTCTTCTGGGAAAAGAAACTATAATAGTTTTACCTGCGATCGGGATTTAAGATAGCACTTACTTTGCTGGTGGGGAGGGTGGGTTTGAATGAGATTTTTAGCACAATCGAAACTGTTAGCATAAACCCACCCCTACGGGTTAATATATTACGCACTAATCACTAACCACTTCCTATGTTATTAACTGAACAACAACGCGATAAACTAGATAATGGAAACGATCGAGACTTCTATGATACCCCTCGATTTGTTACCCACGTAGACGAAGGATTTATCGACAGATTGACGAATATATATCGCAATCGGTTGTCGCCCAATACTCGTATCTTTGATATGATGAGTAGTTGGGTATCTCATTTACCCAGCGAGATGGAATTCGAGCATGTAGAAGGACATGGATTAAACCCAGAAGAATTGGCAAAAAATCCTCGCTTCAATAGTCACTTCGTCCAAAACCTCAATCGGGAACAGAAATTACCATTAGAGAGCGATAGCTTTGATGCCGTCTTGAATACCGTATCGGTTCAATACATCCAATATCCCGAAGCAATCTTCGCCGAGATTCATCGGATTCTCAAACCGAACGGCATCGCAATTATGAGCTTTTCCAATCGGATGTTCTATAATAAAGCGATCGGAGCTTGGCGCGACAGATCCGAACTCGATCGAGTAAAATTAGTCGAAAATTATTTCAAATCCGTACCTGGATTTAGTATACCAGAATCGATCGTTCATACCAGCCAAGTCCCCGAAATACTCCGCTGGATAGGTGCCGCAGGTGGCGATCCTTTCTATGCAGTCATCGCCCACAAATTTAATTAATACACATACAGACTTCGCATCAAACAATTAGCCTCCTCCCTGTACCTCAGTGAAACCTCCGCGTACCTCTGTGTTGAAAAAAGCACCAACTCCAACTAAATCCTAAAATGTCCAAACTCCCATTACCACCCGGAAAAACTGGACTACCCTGGATTGGTGAAACCAGTTCATTTCCAACAGATCCAGATTTTGCCATATGGCAAGGCGATAGCCGCTCGCGATATAAATCCTCGCACATATCGAAGGAGTGGTCTTAGAGCGGCAAAAACACCCCACTCAGGACGCATTAGGTTTGTTGGTGCAGAGTCAGGTTGAAGCGGGAAATGGGCTGAGTGTTGACGAACTCAAAGTTCAGGCTCTATTATTGCTACACCAAGCGGATTTTGGATTGGGAAAGCCTTGCGATGTGGCGACTGTCATAACAATATCCCCGACTTCTTGGAGAAGCCGGGGATATATCAATTAGATTTCAATCCAAAATCCAAAATCTAAATAATCGTACCATTGGCAATAGTGGCATTTTTGAGCACTACGACGATGCCACTGCGAATATAGAAGCCAAGTTCTTCTTTTTGAGCTTCTTGCACTCCTTCTTTGTTGATAATCATCACATCGGAGCCAATCCGCGCATTTTTATCGATAATGGCGCGGCGAATGGTACTGTTAGAGCCAATCCCAATTGATACCACACCATTTTCAACTTGGTTTTTGCGCTCTGGGGCATTTTCGTAGAAGTCAGAACCCATAATTAGGGTATCTTCGATGGTACAACCCTCCATTACTCGTGCGCGTACGCCCAATACTGAGTGATGAATGCGACATTGCTTGATAATGCAACCTTCGCCAATCATCGACTCGGTGACATGAGCATCGAGTAACTTCGTTGGTGGTAAATGCCGCGCGCGAGTATAAATCGGTGCCTTTTCGTCATAGAAACTAAAAGGTGGTGTAGGTTGTTGGGTAAGTGCTAAATTAGCATCATAGAAAGACTCGATCGTCCCAATATCTTCCCAGTAGCCATCAAACAGGAAGGCTTGAATATTGTGAGTGGCTGCTGCACCAGGGATGATTTCTTTGCCGAAGTCAGTTTGTTCGAGAGACTTTTTGAGCAAATCGATGAGTACCTGCTTCTTGAAGACGTAAATCCCCATCGAAGCAATATAAGGCTTTTCGGCGGCTTGCTCGGCGTTAAGACCCAATTTCATGGTGTCTACGCGCATATTTTGGAGAGCCTCCCCCTTGGGTTTCTCACAAAAGTCTACCACGCGCCCAGCCGGATCGACTTTCATCAAGCCAAATTCGGAAGCATTTTTCTCGCTCATCGGTACTACCGAGAGGGTGATATCCGCATTAGTATCGCGATGGCGTTGGACGAATAGACTATAATCCATCCGATACAAATGATCTCCTGAGAGAATGACGATCTCCTCGACATCCCAGTCTTCGATGACCCCAATGTATTGACGCACAGCATCTGCTGTACCCTGGAACCAGTTGGGATTTTCCTTGGTTTGTTGAGCCGCTAGCACTTCGACAAATCCATCGCTAAATCCCGAAAAATTGTACGCGCGAGAAAGGTGTCGGTTGAGCGAAGCTGAGTTGTACTGTGTCAGTACATAAATCTTGTAAATCTGCGAATTGATACAGTTACTGACTGGAATATCAATCAGTCGATATTTACCTGCTAGGGGTACAGCAGGCTTTGCCCGAAGTTTTGTCAGGGGATACAATCTGGTACCCGCACCGCCACCTAAAATAATTGCTAAAACTTTATTCACAATAATCTCCCAAAAACGATCCCAAATCGATCTCTAACACTAGACGTTTTACTGGTGATGGCTATGAGGTTCATTCCTCAACCTGTCTTCACTGTCTCAGCACTAGCGATCTAGTTAGTATCCATCATCCGATAACATGGACACTTTCGACTCGATCGATCTAATCTTTTCTGCTGGAAAATGTCCAAGTGTCGGTAGAGCACACAATATTCATCCCCGCATCTGCAAACTTTTGATACGCAATATCCGCTGGCTCTGTGTAGTCTACGACACCAGGAATTACCACTGGGGAGGTACAATCTTTGAGGAGATATACTTTCCGCGCTAGATTGGGATCGATCGATTGAATCTCAGTCAGTAGATCGTTGACTGTCCAAGCAACACAGTGACTTTGGGCTTGTCCAGCTATAATGAGCACATCAGATGCTAATAAATGTTCGATTAACTGGGTATTTTTGGTGGCGATGGGTTCGCCAAATTGGTTGGTAGTTACTTCTGGTGCTAAAGCTGAGTAATTTTCTGTTAGACTTCGATCGCCCTTAATCGGCAAACTAGCCTGACTATTCCTCGCAATCCCATGAAAAAATATTGCTTCCTCCACTGCGGGAACTAAAGCGTGCCCAATTCCGCCTAACATAGCATGATACGGCCAAATCAGCAGCGGGTATTTACCCCCACTACTCAACTGCTGCACGTAATGTAGGGCATATGCTTGGAGCTGCTCCGGCTCTTCCTGGCTATACTCAGGATTCACCCGCCATTTGCCGGAAATTACCTCATCTGGCATGATTGTCGTCACTGCTGGAGCTGGGTGTTCGCCATCTTTATCTACCCAAAAAATCGGGTGAAATATCTGCCAGATATGATGGGTATCCAATGTGGCGATAATCTGGGAAATATCCCCCAAATATCGATAGATAAATTCGCATAGTCGAATATTATCATCGATCGCCCCCCGCCCACTTCTACCCCCGACAAACAGCTCAAAATCAGGCTGACAAAAGGTATTTTGCACATCAATCAGCAGTAGTTTGACATTAAGCGGCGCGGATGATGCGGACTTGAGCTGATGTTGCCTTGCCCATAGCTTGGCATCATTTGCCCGTTGCTGGTAAGGTACGCGCCAGATCTCGCCGACAGTATTTGGGTTAAAGTGAGCGGGGATGGGTAACTGGGTCATATAGTAATTTTACTGTTAAGTATTATCTTGATAATAGTAAATTTTACCATAAGTGGCAAGTCCAAGATCTATTTCTGAGCGTATCCCAATTAAAGTTATCTCATTTCTCTGACATGAAATATCAGTTGACAATTCTAACCGTGGCGATGACTGGGTTGTGTGGTTTCTCAATCCCCAGCATTGCTGAATCTCCCATCGCCATCAAAAATCTAGCTCAATTTCGCGTCTCACAATCTAAAGTGAGCAATTTGGTAGTTTTTCCAGAGGTAGGATTGGCAATTCCACAGCCGATTGGTTTTACCAAATCAACATCATTTTATGGGTTCGAGCAGCCTTCAACGAATTCATCAGTGATGTTAAGCAAGATTCCTGGGCCATTTTCCAAAGTCACTGAAGGATTTAATCGAAGTAGTTTAAAGGCGAAGGGGATATCTTTAATCTCTCAAAAGAATGTCAAAGTAGACAATCGAAATGGATTGCTATTGAATGTTTCACAATCAGCTTATGGTCAAAAATTCCTGAAATGGCTCTTGGTATTTGGAGATGAGCAAAGTACGAATATAATCTTGGCAACTTTTCCAGAGCAATATGCTGCGAAAATGAGTGAGCCGTTGAAAAAGATTGTACTTGGGGTATCTGCTACAGAATCTGCGGCTAGTGTTTCCTCATTACCTTTTTCAGTTACGGCGGTAGAGGGATTGTCTTTCGTGCAGAAAGCATCAGGGATGGGCAAAGCAGCGATGTTTACCAAAGATGGTAATATGCCTTTAACATCACCCAACGATCCACTATTTATAGTAGCTCCATCCCTTGGTGCCGTGCCAATTCCCGATCGCAAAGCCTTTGCAAGTCGTCGTTTATCTGGCTATCCCGATACAGAGATCGTCAGTATAACATCGATGACTGAGATTTCGATCGACAATTTATCTGGGTGGGAAATTGTCGCCAATGGTCGAGATCGAAAGACAAAAGTACCCTTAGTTTTACATCAAGTGGTACTCTTTCCCAACGCCGGAGGATATATCTTAACGATCGGCATTGTCGATTCAAAACAGGCTCAGGTATACTTACCAAAGTTCAGGGCGATGGCATTAAGTTATCGAAACAAGCCTAAATAATCTAGCTTTGTCTGAATATCCCGATTTTAATCCAGCACAAATCGGGATATCGACCGGATTAATATGCTAATGTTTCTAATGTTTCGCGGAGATAGCGTTGGACGAGATCGTCAAGATTGAGATTCGTTGGCGTAGCCTCTCCTTTGGAGAATCGATCTAATGTTTCTAGTTGAGATTTCCAGTGTTGAAAACTGGAACTAGTAGAAATTGCCTGTTTGAGGCTCGCCCAGATTTCAGTATCGTTGGTAGGGGTGGGTGAAGAAATACTCATAAGAAAAACTATGCCAAAAAACTAGGAAGGTTTTATTGTGATGAGAAGGTCGGTTAGTTTTGTCGTAAGTCTGCGATCTTAACTTTACTCCCACTCTTTATGATAACTCAATTTTTGCTTATGGTTGTTACTTTGAGCACATTTTGAGTGGTTAATTCTAAGTAAGTATATATGCTCAAAGTTTGGAGTTGGGCTAGTGTGCGGCGGTGAGGATATCATTTTGGGCGAGACAACCATCTTCGAGATGAACGATCCGATCGGCTACATCCAATATTCGATTATCATGAGTCACCATCAGGATGGTTGTCCCTTGCTCCTTTGCCAATCTTTGCATGATTTCGACCACTTCCCGCCCCGACTTGCTGTCTAGAGCGGCGGTAGGCTCATCTGCGAGGACAATTTTGGGGTGACTCATCAGGGCGCGGGCGATGGCGACGCGCTGTTTTTGTCCGCCGGAGAGACTTTCGGGGTAATATGATTTGCGATCGCTCAATCCGACTGCATCGAGCATCTGAATCGCTCGCTCTTTGACTTCACGGTTGCTCATATTAGCATGGAGTTGTCCGGCCATTTGGACATTTTGTTGGGCGGTGAGAGCTTTGAGCAGGTTGTGTGCTTGGAAGATATAACCGATATTTCGCCGCACTTCGATCGTTCTTTTTTTACTCGCGCCGACCATTTCTACACCCAATACTCGCATACTTCCTTCTTGTGGCGATCGCAATCCACCTGATAAGGTAAGTAAAGTAGTTTTACCAGAACCAGATGGCCCTGTCATAATCACTATTTCACCTTTACCAATTTCTAGATTGATATCAAATAGTACTTGTTTTTTGAGGTTGCCTTTGCCAAAGTAGTGATTGAGATTTTTGACTTCAACTACGACGTTATCTAGGTTGCTGCTGTCTATTTTTATGAGGTCTTCTTTTGGGCTTAACTTTAGCATGTTGTGAGGGAGTTTTTAGTGTTGAGGCTGGGTTGGTGCTTTTTAAACACAGAGGAACACGGAGGGTTCACGGAGGTGTGCCAAAGGCAGGCTACGCCAACACGGAGGTTGGTTTAAAACATGTCGGCTGGATCTGCGGCGCGGAGTTTGCGGACGGCAATTGCTCCAGAAATAGTACACATAATCATGGTTAGGATCATTACTGTGGTGGCGCGGGCGAGGGTCATTAGGAGTGGTAGGCTGGTGGCATTTCGAGTGACGGTGTATAGTCCAACTGCGGCTAACATGCCGGGGAAAAATCCGACGATCGATAAAATGATTGCTTCTTGAAAGACGACAGTTAGGAGATAAAAATCGGTATATCCCATCGCTTTGAGGGTAGCATATTCGGATAAATGATCGGCAACATCAGTATAAAGAATCTGGTAGACAATTACGATACCGACGATGAAACCCATAATCGTACCGAGGGTAAAGATAAACCCAATCGAAGTTCCATTTGCCCAGTAACTGCGCTCAAATTCAATAAATTGGGCTTTGGAAAATACTTTTACATCTGCGGGGAAATATGCTTCCATTGCGGTGATGGTTGCGGCAAGATCTGCACCAGGCTTTAATTTGACGACTCCAACATCAATCAATCCAGCATCCCGTTGTTTGAACAGTCGCTTGAAGTTGGTATCGCTAGTCATAATGTTACCATCTGCACCAAATGATGCGCCGAGGGTAAATAAACCACCGACATTTATCTTGCGTCCATCTACTTCTGTTTGAATCTTTTTTCCAGTTCCAAACAGCTTGGGAATGTCGCCAAATTGTTCGCGAGATTTTTCATCGAAGAGATAAGTATCGGGGATTTGCATCTTGTCGATATTTTCAGCTATCCCTGGTAGTTTGAATAGCTGCTTATCGGCGGGATTGAATCCAATCACCATGATTTGACGAGTAGTTTTATCTTCAGGATTTTTCCAGATACTAAACCCTAGATAAATTGGGGTGACTGATTCGACATCTTTGACTGCGAGGGTTTGATACAGTCGCCGCCGAGGAAACGGTTTCATCGCAATCAAGGCTGTGGATTGGGGACTAATGATGAATACATCCCCACTGACATTGGTGTGAAATTTGACGGCACTATCGAATAAAGCATCCCGAAATCCTAGCTGCATAAACATCAGGATATCAGCAAAACTAATTCCGGCGATCGCCACTAACAATCTAATCTTTTCGTGACTCAGTTGGAGCCAAGCCAGGGGAATTTTATTAAACATCTCGGTTGCAACTATTGAGTATTAATCTTGATGGCTACTTTGGAATTGGTAAGTCCTTTAACACTATTACTATCAGTCGGATCGATCGTAATTTTGACTTCCACCACGCGAGAATCGGTATCAGCCGCAGGATCGGTACTTAATACATCCTTCTTGCCAATTTGAAGTCCGACAGAGCTAACAGTGCCGCGAATGTTCTGACTAAAAGCACCCGACTCACTGGTAATATTCACAGTTTGGCCGATCTTAATTTTGCCGACATCACTTTCGTATACTTCGGCCACAGCTACCATTTGGCTAGTTTGCCCCAATTCAACAATTCCCTTATCTCCAGGAGTTTCCCCCGCGCGAGTGTTGATTTTGAGGATTTCTCCCGCATTCGGAGCGCGAACATATGCTTCGGCTAATTCGGCTTGGGACTGACGCGCCGTGGCTTGAGCGCGACTGAGTTCGGCCTGAGCACCTGCGACATCAACCGTGCGGACTTCCGAGATTTTGCTCAGGGTAGCTCTGGCGGCGGCGATTTGTTGCTTGGTGGTGGCTAGAGTTTTGTCGTAGGTAGCTTTGGCTTCGACGAGTTGTTGGGCGGTAGTTGTGGTAAGCTTATTTTTAGTAGCTTGATTTTCGATAATCTGCTGATTAACGACGGCAACCGTCTGACTATATTTAGACTGAGCCTCGGCTAGCTGTTGACGAGCGGTTTCGACTTCCAGGCGTTTGGCATCCAGTTTGGTGGCTTCGATCGCCCTAGCCGCATATAGTTGTTGATAACGTTGATAGTCTACCTCTGCATTTTTTAGCTGAGATTTAATTCGCCGCACTGTCGCCGATTGTGTCGGCTTCTCCCCTGCTAGTTGAGCATTGAGAGCTTGAATTCGACCATCTTGAGCAGCAGGCTCCCATTTGAGTTGAGCCTCCAACCGAGCCTTAGTACTCACATAAGTTGCACCATCGCCTTTGAGCTGACTCTCCAATCTAGCTATCTCAGCTTTCTGGGCATCGATTTCGCCCTGCTTGGCTCCAGCTCTCACCTTCGCGAGATTAGACTGAGATACCTTGATATCCTCCTGCGCCTTGGCAAAAGCTGCTTCCAACCGTTGACGATTGTCGAGAATAGCGATAACTTGTCCCCGGGCTACCTTATCTCCCTCCTTCACCAATAATTGCGCCAAAGTGCCTTTCCCACTCTGGGAACTCGGTGCCGAAACCTGAATCACCTCTCCAAATGGTTCTATTCGCCCCAGTGCGGTGACTGCTTTGGGTGCTTCGGGGACAACTGGGGTGAGGGGTTTCCCATTCGGGGTGGTGCCTTCTGGCGGCTTCTGAGCGAACATCCCTGAATAGTGCAATCCCGCAGGCAAAATCAGCAGCGATACAACGGCAGCACCAACAGCAATCCACTTACCGCTCGGATTGAGACTCTTGAATTTATCAACCAAAAAATTATCTTCTGCCATAGTTCGTGAGTTGTTCCCTCGATCGCGCTGGTATTTTACTTACCTGTTAGTTAGTTTAACCGACGAATAAAATATATGTCAATTAAGATACAATTCCTACAACATCTGGCATAATAGGATTAATCATACCCTTTTATACTGACCATTTAGTTAAATAGCCCCGGTATCCATACTGTATAATGCCCACAATCGATAAGAAAAAGACCACAAAACCATCAACTCCGACAAGAAACCCCGAAGCGACAAAAACTCAAATCTTGGATGCAGCCGAGGCAGAATTTGCGGTGACAGGTTTGGGAGCGGCGCGTACCGAAGCCATCGCTGCCAAAACAGGCGTTACCAAGGCGATGATCTACTATTACTTCCAAAGCAAAGAAGAATTGTATCGAGCGGTGTTAGAACGCTGTTTTACTGAGGCTCTGGGGATGATGGAGCAGCTCCAACTCGATTGTTTATCCCCCGATGCGGCATTAGTCAGATTGCTGGAGCAATTATTGTGCTGTATGTCTGAAAATCCACATATGAGCAACATTCTCACCCTCGAAGCGATCCAAAATAAGGGTAAGTATTATCCAATCCAATTGGGAAATCTCTTGTATGGTACGATTATTCAAATCTTAGAGCAGGGGATCGAGTTGGCGGTATTTCGTCAACTCGATCCTCGACATACTGCGGTGAATATTGTTGGTACTTGTGCTTTTTATTTTACCGCACAGGAGAATCTCAAGTATCTTTGGCAAGGTAAACGGATGTTGAGTAAGGAGCAGTTGCAATGTCATACTCAAGAAGCGATCGATCTAATTATGGCTGGGGTAAGGGTGGTAGGGTAGTAGGGTAGTAGGGTGGATGGTGGATAATGTTTTTTAAATTTGAGGCTGATTTTGTTGATTCTTTGCGGTGCATTCCGATGGTGGTGCGGTTTAAGTTGGATAGTTGCGGGGTGAAGTTGAAGTTGGGAGAGTGGAATCGGTTTACACCATTAGAATGTGATGAGTTGGTGAATTTACCATGTGGGGAATCATCAGAGATTACGGCTTATCGAGATTATTTGTGTGGGTTGATTTTTCAGCATACTGGCAGTGCGGCTACCTTGCTCGAAGTAGATGCTCATCCGGCTTGGTTGAACGATCGAGAGATTCCGAGTACTATTGAAGTTAAAGCTGCCGAATCTGGGGTAGTAATTACTCAATCTCAATGGGTAAATTTATCACCATTACAAAGGTTTGCGCTGATTAAATTAACTCGATCGAGTCATGAGAATAATAACTTTTTACCTGCTTTACAGGAATTTGGATTGGTAAAAGTAGCAGATTCAATATAAATTAAAAATAGCATTGTAGGGGCACGATGCATCGTGCCCCTACAATGCCCTGGTGCGAGATGTAAATTTATCGATCGGCTTGAACCATCAAATACTGACCATTTCCATTATATTCACCATCACATGTGGCAAAAATACTCCCCAACATTAATAAATAAAATCGCCAGATTCGACGAAACTTGGCATAATCCATACCATAGTCGAGCAATTTAATACTTGCCTGAGCATCGTCAAATCTCTCCAACCATGCAGTTAATGTTTGGTGATAATTTGTACCATTCATATACCAGCGATCGATCGTTTTGAGATCCAGATTATGATTGGGAATTGCATCATAGCACCAGTAACGACCATGTGGGAAAATATACTTATGGGTAAACCCAGATGACATATTATTGGGGATGCGAGCGGTAATTATATGAATAAATACCTTACCATCACTCTTGAGTAGAGATGAAAGTTTTTGAAAAGCGTTGGTTAAGTTGCCAATATGACAAAAAACACCAATTGACATAATTTTGTCAAACTTTTCGGCAAATTGAAATTGATTCAAATCGCCTTCATATAAAGTGAATCTTTCAGAGCTGAGATAACTCTCTGGATCTTGCATCTTCTGACGCATATATTCGCACTGCTGATGGCTGAGATTTAGCCCTGCAAAGCGGACATTGGGGAATTTTGACATGATATAATTGGCAACGCAGCCCCAGCCACAGCCAAAATCCAAGATATAGTCACCATCGACAATACCGAGCCGTTCGATCGCCAAATCGAGCATATGTATTTGAGATTCTTCTAAATCTACAGCTCCATTTTCCCAGTATCCCATACTATATTTAGGATAGATTACTTTCCAATCACCTAACATGGGATTGAGCATTGCTTGAGGTAGATCGTAATGCAGTTTCATCAATTCTGGTGAAGATTCTGCCAATCTACTTGTCTCAGATGAAGACTCTTCTAGTACCCACTCGTAGGGTGCGAGTAAGCCAGGAGCATGTTTGAATAAGGTGGGGATTGAGGTATGCCAAATCTGTCGAATCAGCTCATCTGGTATTTCTACACCGTTAACATAAGCTTCAGCTAAAGCCATTTGAGTCGAATTCAAAACTCCCGCCATCAATCTCGTAACTCGATAGCCAAGTGAATTTTTCAGATCGAAATCTTGACTAATTGAGGGATATACCTGAAGTGCTGGAACTAAATTTTTAGAAGTCATTGTAAGTCTAATGGTACTTAGAGGACTCTAGAGCAGATCGTCAAAGACATCGCTTTTTTCCCAAGGATGATTTATGTTCGATCCCAATTACCATTGGAACACACAATTGTGAGGAACTTGTGAGGATATGAAAATTGGCGTTGGTGATTTGCCGCCTCACAATTGTGAGGCGTGATTTATTATTTTTAAACAAAAAGTTATCAGCTAGGCTCCCAACCGCCGATTTATGATAACTTCCTAAATGGATCGAGGATAAAATCGATAATGCGACGATTGCGGATGATGATTTCGGCAGTTGCTGGTTGACCGGACTTGAATGGGATACACTTACCCTCATGCTTGATGCAAGACTGACTGAGCTGCACCTCGATATCATAGCTGACGATCGGCGCGGCGGCGGTTTGGGTTAGTTTAGAATTGGGCGCAATCCAGGCGAGTTTGCCTTTGACGACATCATAACTCTCAAAGGGGAATTCATCAAACTTGAGTTTAACGTCTTTTCGATCGCTGCTCGATCGCAAGGATTCGCTCTCAGCGGCGGGTATTTGCCCTTTGAAGACTAGTCCACTGGCATTGGAACCGATTTCCGCCATTAGTTGTTTGGGTTGGACTACGGAGCCTTCACGCTCGATCGGTAGTTCAAAGATGGTGCCATCGACATTGGCTTTGATGGTATATTTGGCTAGCTGTTTGGTGAGAAAATTGCTCTGCGCTCGATCTCGATCGATTTCAGATTTGAGGGTGACAATCTGGCTGTCTATTTCTTTGGATTGTTGGTTGGTTTTTAAGACTGCTACGTTCCCACCTTTACTTAGACTTTGGGAACCGCGCTGTTGTTCGGTAAATCGGAGTTTGGCTTGGGCGATATCAGCTTGGGTTTGGTTGATGGTGCGCTGATAGTTTTCTTGTTGCTCTTTGAGTTTTAGCCGAGCTTGGGCGATATCAGATTGGATTTGTTGGAGTAGCTTTTGATAATTTTCCTGTTGTTCTTTGACTCGTAGCTTGGATTGTTGGAGAGTAGCTAATGCTTGGGTGAACAGTTGTTTTTTCTCCATCGCGATGCTTTCTACTTCCTTGGCTTTGATTTCGGCTATCGCGCCAGTTTTGTAAAGTTGGCGATAGCGACGCGCCTCATTTTGAGCATCCTTGAGCCGATTCTGGGTGAGGATATAGTTGGTTTGAGCATCTACTACTCCCTGCTCGGCTTGGCGCACTTGGGTGAGTTTTTCAGCCTTCTGGAGATTATAGCTGGATTGACGATCGACGAGGGTTTGTTCGGCTTGACGTAGTTGAGCCAATTTTTCAGCACTCTGACTCTGGGAATTCGATTGTAGACTAGCAATACTTTGTTCGGCTTGAGCGATTTGAGCTTGTTTTTCGAGTAGTTGTGCTTGATTTTGTTGTTCTTGAGCACTCGTTCCCAATCCCATCTGATTTTTCATCAGTAGTAATTGATTTAGGCGTTGTTGTTGTCCATCGAGTTTTAGTTGATTTTGATAGATTTGTTCGCGAATATTTTTGGCATCTAGTTCCATGAGGATCTGTCCATTCTTGACAAAATCACCTTTTTTGGCATAGACTTTGAGGACGGCAACACTACCATCGAGATCGGATTCTAGTTTGACTGTATTGCCTTTGAATTCCAATCTTCCTCTAGCTGTACCAATTTCATCCATTTTGTATAAACATGCCCAGGGAACGGCAATTGCTAGGGAGATAATTAATAGATATAATAGTCCCCGCGTCCAAGGGAGCGGCATCATATCGATGAGTTCTTTCGCTGAATTCGACCAGTCATTTAGCTTACTAAATGAGGTTTGCGCGATCGATGAAAATCGCTCTGCTGAATTATCATCGAAGTTAGGATTAGTCTGAGTAATAGTTAATTGACTTGGTTCGGGTATCTTTGCTAGAGCAGATCGATTAAACTCGACAATGTTATCACGATCGAGATTCAATCGATCGCTATTATATACCGATCGAATTCTGTCAGCTATCTTTAGATCGACACTATCTTTGATGATATATTCTTTGATACAGGCACATCCAGAATCATTGACTTGACTCGTATCCTCATGACTAGTCAGGATAATAACTTTTAGATGTGGATACTTTCGATCGATTAGTTTAGCTGTGCCAATACCATCGAGATTTGGCATATCAAGATCGAGTAAAACAATATCGGGGTGCAGATATTCTAGTTGTTCGATCGCACTATAACCATCTGCTGCTGTACCGATTACTTGGATATCTGGCTGCGATCGCAGGATGGATTTAAGTTTTTCCCTGATAACTCTGCCATCATCGACTAGTAATATTTTGATGGTAGGTTGTGAATTTGAATTGCTATTTTTCTCGAATGAATTATTAACCATAGTCTGTTTGATTTAGATATAGAAAGTAAGGATATTTTTTAATAGCTATTATTCTTGGATGGTAGCGATCTGTTGTTGATTTAAGTAATAATACTGACCGCGTTTTGCCATGAGCTGATGATGATTGCCACTTTCGATTAGCACTCCTTTATCTAATACTAAAATTAGATCGGCATTTTGGACGGTAGAGAGCCGATGAGCGATGATAATCGTACTACGGTTGCGGCGAATTTTTTCTAAGTTATTTTGAATGATCCGTTCGGATTCCGTATCCAAACTACTAGTTGCTTCGTCAAATATTAGTAGTCGAGGATTGTTTAATAATGCGCGAGCGATGGCAATTCGTTGGCGTTGTCCACCTGAGAGCATCCCCCCACCTTCGCCGATTTCGGTAGTATAACCCATCGGCATTTTAGTGATGAATTCATCAGCTCCAGCTAATTCTGCTGCACGTTGAATTTCGGCTTGGGTAGCACCTGCTTTGGCGAGAGTGATATTATCTTTGATAGTACCGCTAAATAAAAATGTATCCTGATCGACGATGCCAACTTGCGATCGCAATGAGTGCAGTGAAAGGGTTTTCAAATCCTTGCCATCTATTTCGATCGATCCACTTATCGGCTGATATAGTCCGAGGATGAGCTTGGATAGAGTTGTTTTGCCCGAACCACTGCGTCCGACTAAAGCAATAGTTTGACCTGGTTTAATCTCAAAATTGATATTCTCTAGGATATTCGCCGCAGCATCTTTACTATATCGGAAGGTGACATTATTGAATTTGACATACCCCTTTAATTTACCTAGCTCCTGACGCTCAGACTCACCATCTTCTTCTGGAGTTGCTTCGATTACATCGCATAGTCGTTCGATCGCAATGCCTATTTCTTGAAGACTATTCCACAGCCCCGCCAATCGTTGAAATGGAGTAATCACATTCGCCGACAGCATATTAAAAGCAAATAGTTGACCGATGGTAAATTCACCAGAAATAACCAGAGATGCACCAATCCAAATCAGTGCGGTGCTACTAATAGTATTAATCACCGAACTCATCACCTGGATTTTTATCCCCATAATTTGACCGCGATAAGTTTGCTTGATTTCCTTATTTAGCAACTCCTCCCAATTCCAACGGACTGATTTTTCGACAGAGATAGATTTGACTGTGCGTACTCCACTCAGAGCTTCAATTAGATAGCTATTCTCGGCATTAGACGCATTGAAAACCTCTCGCGACATCTTCTTCAAAAAAGGTGTAGAAGCAAAATTGAGGATCAGAAATGGTGGAATCGACACGAGAGTGACAAGTGCCAATTTCCAACTATAGACAAACATCAGCGACACATAGACAAACACCGACATCAAATCTAACAGCACACCCAAAGATTGCCCAGTAATAAAACTTTGAATCTTGTGATTTTCCTGAACTCGCGAAATAATATCTCCCACATGGCGGGAATCAAAATAACTCAGCGGCAAACTAAAAGCGTGACGAATAAAGCCAATCACCAATGCTGCATCAATTCGGTTGGCTGTCAGTGCCATCAAATACTGTCGCAAGGCAGTCATGGCAATCTGAAAGCCACCAAAGATGAGCAACCCCACCCCAAAAGTAGCCAAACTACTCGCCGACTTGTGAATCACCGCTCGATCTAAAATTAGCTGCGTAAAAATTGGCGATATCAACCCAAAAATCTGTAAAACGATCGAAGCAATGAATATCTCCGCAATCACCACCTTATGGGGCGTAATCAATTGGAATAGCTGCCAAATATTTGCCGACTTGCCATCGACCTTTTTCAGTGATAAAGTAGGTTCTAGCAATAGACAATAACCAGTCCATCCCTTGGCAAATTCCTCGCGAGTTAGCTTCCTTTGCCCCACGGCTGGATCGCCAACAATGATATGCTGGGCACTAATCTCAAACACCACGATATAGTGATTGCCTTCCCAATGAGCGATAACGGGTAGATTTTGATTTGCCAGCCTGTCTAAACTAGCCTTGACTGGGCGAGTATTAAAGCCCAAATGCTCTGCTGCACTCGCCAACCGCTTGAGTGATGCTCCATCCCGACTGACAGCGGCTAATTCCCGCAACCGATTGATATTAAACTCCTTACCCCAATATCGCCCCACCATTACCAGGCAAGCAGCACTACAATCACTTGCACTATGCTGCTCGTAAAATGGATAGTTGTGAGTAACTTTCTTCCACCATTGCCCCATCTTGACATTGGGAGTGGGAAAGTAACCTTGTTTGAATCGATTTACCTCTGCTTCGTTGACGGAGGCTGGGGGCGATACTGGAGCGGCAATAGAGTGGGGAATTCTGGCGGATTGAGCGGTTTGGAATCCTCTCTGACGTACCTGGAGGGCAGAGGGTTCGATTTTGCCGTCGAGGATACCATCTAGATGTTGCGCTCGCTGACTGAGATGCGGCTGGATGGCGGGATAATTGGCAACCAAAGACTGGAGGTAATCTTTGGGGATGAAGCCGACGATTATTTCTGTGCCCCCAACGACGAGAGCGGCTTTTGCGCTGTAGTAGCTCCACTGAGCATCAGGAAAAAAAGTACTCGCACCAAAACTTTTGCCCACTGTCAGGGTGGCTACGCGCTCGTCTTGCCTGCTAAATAACCGTACTTTCCCCGCCAAAATAATATAAATTCCGGGCTGGCTCTTATCGGATTGCCAAAAACTGGTACCAGGTGAAATCGTCAGTAGTTGTGTCTTCGAGCGAATTTTGACGATCTCTGCGCTAGGGATATCTACCCCCAAGATTTCAATTAATCTCTCGCTTGATATCGTGTCAAGTGGCGGATTTTCAACCATAATTCGAGGAAGAGGGTAGGTGTTAGGCGTAGATCTGCCAGTAAATATACTTCACAAGCTAGAAGATTGCTACATTCACGATATGATAACTTATTTATTCCAAAGCAGAATCGGCAATTTGTTTGAAAAATATGAATTTGCCCCAGATAAAAGTGCCAAACTCTAATTACACTGGTAGCGGTATAATTATTCACATGAAAATAATTTTAGATACGCAGA
Source organism: Chamaesiphon sp. VAR_4_metabat_408 (assembly GCA_031422115.1). Lineage (GTDB taxonomy): Bacteria > Cyanobacteriota > Cyanobacteriia > Cyanobacteriales > Chamaesiphonaceae > Chamaesiphon. The sequence goes on from JANOPX010000240.1 coordinate 34,164, forward strand.
ATGTCTTTGAATATTCGACGGGGTAAACTATTACGCCCTAACTGGCACAGCTAAACTGCCCTTACTTTTACAGAAGGGGTGTGGGGTGCAGGGCTATTTCATTCTGAAATTCTAGTGATGAGGGTAGGTTTTGCCGATTGATTATTTGTTAGTATCGACGGATACTTGCATAAACCTACCCCTACAGATCCTAAATTTGGTTCAACGATCGGAGCATGAAATAGCCCTAGTGTGGAGTGTAGGGATATGTAAATTAAATGATGAACATTTTAGCACTCAACTAACGATGATTCCGATCGAGAATTTTAATTTACATCGAGTTTCCTGCCTCCACTTCTACCTCGTCACTAACTAACTAATGTATAACCGTTAGTCCCACAAATGATATCCCCAACTTCTGCTTTGAAGTCAGGGATATTAGCTGATGAGCCTTCACTATTGAAAACTATAAATTGTCTGGGGTGTTAATGGAGTATCGATGGTGGAAGGTAATTGAGATTTGGGGTATTTGTGTCGATCGAGTTGCATTTGCAAGCCAATCATTGGATCGCTACCACTAGCTACCAAAAACTCTAACTGATGTAGATCTGGTAGTGTCAAAATCTCATCGAGAACTGACATGACAGCGGTTAGATAGGGATGTTTTGGATTTTGATACCAAGCATCTGTTACCAAATCTGACTGGTCGAATCCGAGGTGAAAAATGAGTGAAGGAGTCTCAAACAAAGCTACTCCAACAGGTCTACCCTCTTCTTTCAATAATAGATTGTGAGTTTCTGCGAGATAGCGGACTTTTTCCAACCTGTCATATCGCTTGGTAACTTCTAAGGGTTCTTCATTCCAAGTAATGCCGACTGTGACCAAATAAGTTTGGAGCAGCATATGACCGAGCTTTTCAGCTTTGGTAGCGAGGTAATTGGTATTATAATCATTAGCTTCGATCAGTAATGGGACTCGATCGACCATCTCCAATCCATAACCCTTGAGTCCAGCAATTTTGCGCGGGTTATTGGTAATGAGCCGAATTTTGCTAATCCCCAAATCATTCAATACTTGAGCACCTACCCCATAATTCCGCAAGTCGGCGGGAAAACCAAGGCGATTATTTGCCTCAACAGTATCCAATCCCATATCCTGAAGGGAATAAGCCTTGAGCTTATTGATCAAGCCAATTCCTCGCCCTTCCTGACGCAGATAGACAACCACGCCCTCACCGACACTTTCGATCATTTTGAGAGCGGCTTGAAGCTGCATCCGACAGTCACACCGGAGAGAACCGAAAGCGTCACCAGTCAGACATTCCGAGTGCATCCGCACCATCACAGGTTTGCCCACAAAGTCGGCTGGATTGCCTTTGACGATCGCCACAGTTTCGGTATGATCTAATAGATTCCGATAACCATAAATTTCAAACTGTCCGAATTGACTGGGTAATTTGGTAATAGCCTCCCGACGCACGAATCTATCGTGACGCAACCGATAACTAATCAGATCGGCGATCGTGATAATCTTGAGATCGTGAGTATGGGCATAGACAATTAATTCTGGTAGTCGCGCCATCGAACCATTAGAATTCTGGATCTCACAAATCACCCCTGCGGGCGACAATCCCGCCAGACGCGCCAAATCTACCGCAGCTTCTGTATGCCCCGCCCGCTTCAATACCCCACCTTCTCGCGCCCGTAAGGGGAAGATGTGCCCCGGACGGCGAAGATCTTCGGGCTTGGTATTTGGGTCGATCGCGAGTAAGATGGTGCGAGTGCGATCGTCAGCGGAGATTCCGGTAGTTACCCCTGACTGAGGATTGGCATCGATACTGACGGTAAAAGCCGTTTGATTGGGATCGGTATTGTTTGTCACCATCAATGGTAAATCCAAATCGTCCAACCGATCGCCAGTCATCGCCAGACAAATCAAGCCCCGCGCATGAACCGCCATAAAATTGATTTGTGCGGGTGTGAGTGTTTGCGCCGCACAGATGATATCTCCCTCATTCTCGCGATTCTCATCATCTACCACCACGACCATTTTGCCCGCCGCAAAGTCCGATAGGGCTGTATCGATCGAATCGAACTTAAAATTGGATAGGTTAGGAGCGGAAGTTGTTATCACAGATCGGTAAAATGTTGGTAAACTATATAGTCCATCTTGGAAGTCCACAATTCAACATATAGTGCTGGAGGAGAACCCCCAGATCTCGATCGAGGCTGCGCCCTTGCGAATCTCAGCCCAAAATCGATCGCGGGATTCAGTTTGCAACCAAGCTACGAATCCAGTCTTGAATAGTTGACATGACACCTGGATGGACATGGTGCTGATTTCTTATTATATAGGTCATAACATTCATGGGTGAGCGAAATCGCCTTCAAGTCGGGATTATTGGTGCATCGGGATATGGTGGTGTCCAATTGGTGCGGCTATTGCAAGATCATCCTTTGGTAGAGATTGCCTATCTGGGTGGAGATAGCAGCGCGGGGAAAAAGTTTGGCGATCTTTATCCACATTTGGCTCATGTTGTCAATCTCACCATCGAAAAAATCGATCTCGATGTCATCGCCGATCGATGTGAAGTAGTATTTCTCTCTCTCCCCAATGGTTTAGCCTGTGAGATGGCTCCCAAATTATTGGCAAAAGGCTGTCGTGTCTTGGATCTCTCCGCCGACTATCGCTTTACAGATCTCGATACCTATACTCAATGGTATAAGATCGATCGTACCGATCGAGATATCGCCGCCACCGCAGTCTATGGACTACCCGAATTATATCGATCGAAACTCAAAAACGCTAAAATAGTCGGCTGCCCGGGTTGCTATCCTACCGCCAGCCTCCTCGCCCTCTCCCCCCTATTCAAACAAGGCTTAATCGATGTCCAGACTGCCATCATTGATGCCAAATCCGGCACCTCTGGGGGCGGCAGACAAGCGAAAACAAACCTATTGCTCGCCGAAGCCGATAACTCATTTTCCGCCTATGCAGTCGGCGGACATCGCCATACCCCAGAGATCGAACAAATCTGCGGCGATCTTGCCAGCCACGAAGTCAAAGTCCAATTTACGCCCCATCTCATCCCAATGGTGCGGGGAATCCTCGCGACTGTATATGCCACAGTGCGGGATCCTGGGTTAGTGACAGAAGATCTGATTACAATTTACAAAGCTTTTTATCGATCGTCCCCCTTCGTACGGATTTTAGATGGCGGCGTTTATCCCCAAACAAAATGGGCAATGGGCACCAATCTCTGCTTTATCGGCATGGAAGTTGACGTTCGCACCGGGCGAGTTATCGTCTTATCAGCGATCGACAATCTAATCAAAGGTCAAGCAGGGCAAGCCATCCAGTGTCTTAATGCCATGATGGACTGGGACGAAACCATCGGTTTACCTCAGCTTGGTTTATATCCGTAGTCAGGGGTCAGGGGTGAGGGGTAGGAGGGTGGTAGGGTGGTAGGGTGGTAGGGTGGTAGGGTGGTAGGGTAGAGAAGGTGAATTATGCTTTGCACCGCCCTCGTCTGAGGAGCCTTCGTCCAAATGTGTTAGCTGGTAGCCTTATCCCTGTTAAAGTGAGAATCTCTTCATCCCACCAACCAACAAGGCTGTCGGATTCACCAACCCCACCGTCTCAAACAACCTATGCTTTGAGGGGGGGTTCGGGGGGGGGACACTCCCCCACCCGACGGGGGGTCTGGGGGGCGGAACCCCCAGATCCGGGTTCTCTCCCCACCAGAAACATTCGCAACCCACAAGTACTTATCATTT
>JANOPX010000241.1:0-3589 GCA_031422115.1 Chamaesiphon sp. VAR_4_metabat_408
ATCGATTTGCGATCCTAAACAGATTAGATTCGTTGATTTAGCCTCGATCCTTTGTGGGTCGAGTGTTGAGACGATCTATTCAAATTAAAGCTTAACTGGGGGATCTTGCGTGGTCTAAATCGAGTAAAAGTTGCATAATGAAAACAACTAGCTACAGGGCTTGGGCAAACAAAGTCTCCAAATACAAGTCAGGCTATTACTAATCGATCTCTAAAAACTTTAGGATAGATAACCGCATGTTGCAATTTAACAAAAAACTGGCTGCATTAGCACTTTTATCAGTAACTTCAATTACTGGGAGTATGCTAATTATCGCCAATGTATCCGCTCAAAAGTCTCAACCACAGGGAGCTGTGACGCTCTGGACTGACTCCAATCTTCAGGGGACGACGTTTAACCGTAGCGTCTCAGTTCCAGATCTCAGTCAGTTTGGATTTGATAATAAAGCCTCATCTATTGCTGTAATTAACGGTCAAAAGTGGCGGTTTTATGAAGGGAAAAACTTCCAGGGTCGCTCTTTGCAGATGGGACCTAAACAGTCTATCAGAAACTTGGGACCGTTTAACGATCGAATTTCCTCTTTCAAATCGGTTCCCTAGCTAGTCAGAACGATCTTCTCCCCCGTTGGCGGAGAGCTATCTCCCCGCGAGAGAATCGAGCTATTCAAGGACACAAGTAGGATCGAACGATCTTTGCACCTTCCCCTCGTTCGCGCCAGCGTACCGTCAGGTAATCGAAATCAAACTTTATTTACTTACAGAAAATACCGATCGCTTACTAAGACAAGTCGATAGCACATACCCGAAAGGGCACTAGAGCACCACGTGGATTCGCAATATACAACTTTTCTTGATTCGGGTTTTGAGTCTGTAAACCGTGTTTGACATTTGAAATCTCGACACGATCTTTTCCAGCAGATACGTCTTTCACCACGGTAAAACTAACACCTTTTGGAGAATTCCATATTAGGCTACGTGCACAACCTTGAGTCGAAAAATTGCCACTAGACCGACTTTTCTGACCTCGTTCGGGGCGAGCTTGACTGATTGCACAACTACATATCTTAGGTGCGGCAGAAGTAATAGGTGGCATCACCATTGATGAAGCCGTTAAAGTAGCAAGAGAGAAAATTCCTAATAGTAATCGATTAAATTTCATTGAAAAGTACCTCAATATCGATCGATAAGTTTCGCGTGAGAACTGACGGTGGTTTACCTAGATGTTAATCAGTTATCTCCATTGTGTAACTTTGATTCGATTTAGACCACGCAAGATCCCCCAGTTAAGACGCAAGTTAATTTTTAGAGCAAAATAGTGGCTAGAAGTGGCATGAATATTCAAGAAGTAATTTGGCTCGGCAGTAGAGCGATTTGCGATCCTAAACAGATTAGATCCGTTGATTTAGCCTCGATCCTTTATGGATCTAGTATTGAGACGATCTATTCAAATTAAAGCTTAACTGGGGGATCTTGCGTGGTCAAATTTGGATGAATCTTGCAAACTGAAGACATAGCAAAAAAACTGACTTGATGGAGAAATCGCTATGACTGCAACTTTAAATTCAACGATCGCACTTCCTAAACCGCCAATAAAACAAGCCAAACTTTATATTAATGGACAATGGCGATCGGCATCTGATGGTAAAACTCGCCCGACGATTAGCCCGATTACTGAAACTGCGATCGCCGACATCCCCGAAGCATCCGAACAAGATGTCGAAGACGCGATCGTTGCTGCCCGTCGTGCCTTTGATGAGGGACCTTGGCCAAAAATGACGGGACACGAGCGGCAGAAAATTCTGAATCGTGTTTCCGAACTGAGCGAATACTATGCCGACGATCTCGCATTGTGCGAAACGCTCGACATGGGTAAGGCAATTTACTTTGCCAAGGCGATCGATGCCCACGCAGTAGCGGATTTGTTTCGCTACTATGCGGGGATGGCTCCAGAAATCGATGGTGTGACGCGTTTGGTTGCACCGCCACCAGACTACACGCCAAAGCATGTGACGATCGTGCGGGAACCGTTAGGAGTTGTCGCTGCCATCACACCGTTTAATTTGCCATCGGTCTTGGCAGCAACCAAGATCGCGCCTGCCCTCGCTGCCGGGAATACCGTGATTCATAAGCCTGCAAGTAACACACCTCTGTCTGCGATTAAACTTGCAGAAATCTTTGAGGAAGCTGGATTGCCTGCTGGAGTCTACAATCTGGTTACAGGTTCGGGTGCTAAAGTTGGAGACCAATTGGTCAAACATCCGGCAATTAACAAAATCAGCTTTACAGGCTCAACTGAAGTAGGAATGAACATCATTCGCAATAGTGCCGATACGCTGAAGAAAACCACAATGGAATTGGGCGGTAAATCTGCCAATATTGTGTTTGCCGATGCCGATATGGACAGCGCGATCGCTAACGCCTTCTTTGGTATTTTCTACAACCAGGGTGGGATTTGTACTGCCGGATCGAGGTTGTTGGTAGAGCGATCGATTCATGATGCGGTTGTCGATGGGCTGGTTAACTATGTGAGCCAGATCGAGCTGGGCAATCCTCTCGATCCACAGGTGCTATTCGGGCCACTCGCCGATGCCAGACAACTGGAGAAAGTGATGCAGTACGTAAAGATTGGTCAGCAGGATGGCGCAACATTACGATCTGGCGGTGAGCGATTCTATCCTGACGGTAGCAATGGTAAAGGATACTACTTCCAGCCCACAATTTTCACGAATGCCACCAATGAGATGCGAATTGCTCAAGAAGAGATCTTTGGCCCGGTACTTACCGTAATTCCGTTCGACACCGAGGCAGAAGCGATCCGCATTGCGAACAGCACAGACTTTGGACTCGCCTCTGGGGTTCACACTCGCGACATTAAAAAAGCCATGCGAGTGGCGAATGCGATGCAAGCTGGAACGTGCTGGATTAACTGCTACAACATTTTCGACGCTTCTGTGCCGTTTGGAGGCTACAAATCATCTGGTTTTGGGCGCGAAAATGGCAAAGAGGTGATGGAGGATTACACCCACACCAAAGCAATTTGGATCGATCTGAGCTAAATTCTGGGACGAGAAGAGTCATGGCGATCGGTTCAGCGACTCGGTAATCGGCGATTTTCGTTCCGTTCGCGTAGCGTCTCGTTCCGAGAATAGGCTTTGCCAACGAACCAGAGGAGGAGCAACCTGATGAAACGTAAAGTCAGCTTGATTTTCAACCCAGTTGCCGGACAAGGTAATCCTGATGTAGACCTGGAGGCGATCTCATCTCTACTCGACTCCGAAATCGACCTAGATGTGGTCATCACCACGGCTGAATCCAAACCTGGAGATTTGGCAACAGCGGCGATAGATCGCGGTGCCGAGGCGATTATTGCGGCTGGGGGCGATGGTACCCTCTCCGCTGTGGCGGCGGCGTTGATGAATACCAATATCCCCCTGGGGATAATTTCGCGCGGTACTGCCAACGCCTTTGCCAATGCCCTCGATCTACCGACCACGATTCCTGAAGCTTGCGCGGCGATTTTGGCGGGCGATACCAAAGTTGTCGATATGGCGACCTGTAATGGCTTGCCGATGGTGCTGCTAGCAGGCATT
>JANOPX010000242.1:0-4391 GCA_031422115.1 Chamaesiphon sp. VAR_4_metabat_408
CGCGCCACCTTTTAACTCGCCAACTCTCGACAGTGCGAAAAATGACGCGAACGCCGTAAGCGGTAATTATATAATCAGCCGCCGCAGCGAATCACTACTTAAATCGTTAGCCTTGCTAGGAGAAGCCACTGTCTCCGCGAACGAGGATGACACAATTTCTGTCGGCGAGATGAATGGTTTGATGAACGGTGCGAACGGTAAGCCCAAACGCTGGCGAGAAGTCGCTCCGATGAGATTTCGGGACATCAACGGTCAAGACTCTTTAATTTTTAAGCCAGACCAAAACGGACGGATTCAGCTAATTTTGCCATATCCGTTTATGGTTTTTCAGCGGGTCGGACTTTGGGAAAACAGCCAAATTCTGTTGCCAGTCGCTGGGCTTTCATATTCCGTTATGCTGTTGACGCTACTGTTAGGGTTCATTGCGTGGCTGGTCAGAAGACATTACGGACAGCCATTAAAATTAACAACTTTGGAGGGTCGGCTACGTTGGGCAGTACGAATCATCTTCGCGCTGAATCTGTTCTTTATTGTGACCCTATTCGGTTTCTTGCTGTTTGCGTCAAATCATCTTGAATTACTCAGCGACAGCGGAAATATTTGGATTTGGCTGATTCAGTCGATCGGTGTTCTCGGTGCGGTTGGAACGCTTGTGGTTTTCTATAACGCCATCTATACCTGGACGAGCAAGCGATCCCAGATTTGGAGGAAACTTCAGGCGACGATGTTTGCGCTGGCATCTCTCGGCGTTCTCTGGTTGGTTTTTGCCGGACATTTGTTATCTTTCAACTCGAATTATTAACCTCAAATGAATAGCAAATAGTGCGCGGCATCTGAAACTCGATCGCAACTTTAGATCGATCGACAATGCTAACTTCGATCGAGTACCCCTGTTAAGGTGAGTTTTTGTACTAGTCAATCGAAAAAATGGCGCAGAAGCGTCGAATATTCCAGATGTTTTTGTCTAACTTAATCTCCCCCTCTGACAAACCAACAAAGCGACCGGATTCACCATACCCACCGCCTCAAACCACCTATGCTTTGAGGGGTGGTTTGGGGGGGGGACACTCCCCCACCCAATGGGGGGTCTGGGGGTCAGAACCCCCAGACTCCTTTGTTCTGTCCTCACCAACAACAATCGCAACCCACAAGTATTTATCATTTACCGCTCCGCTTAGTACAAACACTCACCTTAACAGGGGTACTTCGATCGAGCTAATCGACATTACAACAAAGTCGAAATCAAATCAAATAATCGAACATCAGGCAACAATGAAACTTAAAAATATCTGTGCAATTCTTGCGTTGGGCATCAGCAAATTGGCATACGTCGAAATTGCTAAATCCACATCATTGGATGTTGACAGTATTCAGCCACGTTTACCAACACCAACAATTCCAGCAAAGTTAGCGATTAGCAATAAATTATTAGCCCAAACTACCAATAACAGTAATCCCAAACGGGCAAACGAATTAATCCTCCCCAATACAAGCGATCGAGTTCAGATTACAGGCAAGCAATCGCTCACAGTGCAACAAGCACTCGACATCGCCCTTCGTAACAATCGCCAAATCAAAGCCGCTAGACTGACAATCGATCGATCTCAGACTGGCATCCGCGAAGCTCAAGCAGCCCAAGCATTGCAAGTAGGTTTGACTGGTAGCCTCCAAAATCAAGGCTCGGCCCTAATTGTCGGTACTCAATCTCCACTTGGCAATAGCACTGGCACCGATGCCAGAGGGCAACTCCAAGCAACCTATAATATCTTCAGTGCTGGTCGCAATCAAAGCAGCGTGCGGGCTGCCGAAGAACAAGTTCGCTTTGACAAATTAGATCTGCTGCGGGTCGAACAACTGATTCGATCTCAGGTATTGACGGCATATTACGATCTCCAAGCTGCCGACTCCGCCGTAATTATCAATCAAGCTGCGGTGACAGATGCAGCTCGCAGTTTGAGCGATGCTCAACTCCAAGAACGAGCTGGCATCGGTACCAAATTCGATCTCCTCCGCGCTCAAGTCCAACTCGCCACTGCCAATCAAGACCTCACTAACTCACAGGGGCAACAACAAACCGCCCGCAAAAAGATCGCCCAGATCCTAGTTGTAGATAACAATACCGAATTTACCGCTGCCGATGCCGTGCGAGAGACTGGCTCTTGGAGCTATTCCCTTGAAGATAGTATCATCGTCGCCTTCAAAAACCGCCCAGAAACAAAACAACAACTAGTCTTACGGAATGTCAGCGAACAACAACAAATTGTGGCATCAGCGGCTGATTCGCCACAGGTAGATCTCGTTGCAAGTTATGGTTTGGGCAAGAGTATTTCGTCGAATACTTCAGCCCAAGATAACTACAGCATTGGCGCACAGCTCCGGTGGAACTTCTGGGATGGTGGCGCAGCCGGAGCGAGAGCGAGTAAAGAAAGAATCACCCAAGAAATCTCCGAAAATCAATTTACGACTACGCGCAATCAAATTCGGTTTGAAGTCGAACAAGCTTATTCTAGTCTCGGCTCCAGCCGCACGAATATCGGTACAGCTACCCAAGCCCTCAAACAAGCCGAAGAAAGCCTCAAACTAGGCCGTCTCCGCTTCCAAGCTGGGGTCGGCACCCAAACTGATGTCATTCAAGCTCAAACCGAACTCGCCCGTGCTCGTGGCAATCGGATTACCGCGATTCTCAATTACAATCGCGCTCTAGCTAGTCTCCGCACCGCTACCGTGATTAATGAGTAGATGTAGCGACTCGTAATACCGTTGGCGTAGCCTCCGCTTTGCGGAATCGCGCCAACAACCAAAACCGAAACTTATGAAAAAATTTGCGGCTTTAATAATTCTCTGCTTAATGCTTTCATCAATCGCGTTCGGACAAGTTCCGCCCGCGCTGTCGGCACCGATTGAAATCGTAAGCGGCAATTATATTAGCAGCCGCCGCGAATCATTATTTGAATCGTTACCCCTTCACCTTCATCACTACCATCGTCATATCATCACCGCTAGGGCGATCTTTGCCGACGAAGTTTTCGAGGGTGGCGACAGTGCGATCGAGGATTTGTTTGGGATTTAGTTGTTGTTGACAAGCTAGATGTAAGGTGCGAATGAGATTCTCTTCATTAAATCTTTCGCCCTGCTGATTGGCAGCATCTGTAAAACCATCGGTATAATAAATTACCGTGTCTCCAGGTTCGAGTTGAACTCGATCTTCCTCGTATTGAGAGTCAGCTTCTAAGCCGATTAACGCCCCTTTTGTATCCAACTTGGACATGAGGTTGGTTGCTGCTTGCCAATGTAGGGGGGGATTGTGAGCTGCATTACTGTATGCGAGCATTTTGGTGGTGGGATCGTATTCGGAATAAAATAGCGTCACAAACCGACTAGAATTTTCTAGATCGGCGTACATCACCCGATTTAGGTGCTGGAGGATGCGGGAGGGTGAATGACCATTTAGTACCTCAGCACGCAACATCCCCCGCGTCATGGTCATAATTAGCCCTGCTGGGACACCTTTTCCCATGACATCACCGATGACGATGCTCCATTTATTGGTGATGGAGTCGTCGATTTGTTTATTTGTCAGTCTGTCATAATTAGCCGGGATAAAATCATAGTAATCCCCGCCGACTCGATCGGCAATCAAATAGCAAGCCGCCAATTCCAAGCCAGAAATATCGGGAAACTTTTTGGGTAATAGGCGTTCTTGGATTTCGGCACCGATTTCTAGTTCTCGATCGAGCCGTTCTTTCTTGCGTAATTCTACCGTCAATTCATCATAAGCGATCGCCACAGCAGTCTGATCGGCAACTAATTGTAATAAATTCTGCCGATCGATCGTCCATTCATAATTAGGATTGCGGTTAAATACATATAGCCGTCCCCGTTCGCCGCTATCGAGGACGATGGGAGTCTGAAAAATTCTAATTGGAACACTAATATCTAGCTCGATTCTCCGTTCTAATTTATCCCAAAAATCATTATGAAATTCGATCGAAAAGTCGGGGTCGATCTTATCGAATCGATCGGCAAGAGCTTGATATATGGCTGCCTCAATCCCATGTCGCAGATCGTTACAGCCATCTTCAGTTTGACAATGCAATTGCTGAATCTGCAATTGCCCCGTCTTTTTGAATAGAATAATCGCGCCCGATTCTCCCTCTGTCACCCGCGTTAGCATCAGCGGAATTAGTTCTAAAAATTGATTGAGATTTTTAAAACTTCGCAGCGCGTAACCCAAATTACTCAATAGTTCGTGGGTTTTCTTTTGTTGGCGAGCGAGATTTGCCACCAATTCATTAAGATCGACTACTGGTGGATTTTGTGATGATGATTGCGATTGCAGTCGAGGGGACATATATTAGACTTCGAGAAGTCGGGGGACGGGGGGACGGGGG
>JANOPX010000243.1:0-1862 GCA_031422115.1 Chamaesiphon sp. VAR_4_metabat_408
AATAATCGCACCGGATGGGACATATTTGCCAGGAGCGATTTCGACATCCTGAATCAGGGCGTGCATCATCACGACACAACCGTTGCCTACTTTGGCATTGAATACTGTCGATCGAAAGCCAATAAAGCAGTCATTGCCCACGTATGCAGGGCCATGAATCAGTGCCATGTGGGTAATCGAGCTATTTTTGCCAATCCAGACAGAGTAAGGCTTACCATCTTCCCCATGTACCCGTCCTTGTTCTAGTCCGTGGATGACTACGCCATCTTGAATATTTGTATTTGCACCGATCGAGAATGGATTGCCCTCATCCGCTCGGATCGATATCCCTGGGGCGATCATCACATTCTCGCCGATCCGCACGTCGCCGATAATATTAGAAAAAGCGTGAACGTAGGCAGTATGGTGAATATCTGGCTCTACCAAATTCTGCGACCACGGGGTAAGTGGGGAAGCGGTAACATTATTCTGGAGTACTGCCACGATCTAAATCCTTATATAAATTGCGTTACGACTATTGAGCCTACTAAACCAACCACTGGCAAAACTCGATCTGTCATCGGTCGATCGAACTTGAGACTCTCGCAAACTCTACAATCCAGAATACAGTTGCGGGGTTCCGTTTGGCAATATAGTACACAATTATACTTTTTGATTCAGATTATAAGTTGGACTGATGGAGGAGGGAAGACCCCACTTTTTTGCGGAGGTTGATTGCCCTCACCCCAGCCCTCTCCCAAGCTTGGGAGAGGGAGCAAGAAACTGTGCTTTGTTCTCCGGCTCCCCTTCTCCCAAAATTGGGAGAAGGGGCTGGGGGATGAGGGCAAACCAACGTCGCATTTTGACTAAACTTCCGAATTTAGAACTGTTGGGGATTTAGGGTGAGGATATTTGCGCCTGATGGACAAGTCTCGCGGTGGCGAGTGGGAAGATAAATGGCGTATTTCCACAGGGCAGATCGACAGTAAATCGACTACCCACACCGATCTCACTAGTCACGCTAACTCTCCCACCATGCAATTCGACTAGTTCACGAACTAAGTTAAGTCCTAACCCCGTCCCCTGAGCAGTACGACTCAAAGCACTATCGATTTGGACAAAGGGCTGAAATAATCGATCGAGATCTGCGGCGGCAATGCCAATCCCTGTATCACTGACGGTGATTTGAATCCACTCCTGCTGTTCGCTGACAACATGCGTTACTGCCAAGTCGATCCGACCACGTTCTGGCGTGAATTTGACCGCGTTACTGAGTAAATTGATTAAAACTTGGCGAATCCGACGTTCATCAACTAGTAACTCTGGTAAATCGGCAGCGATATTCACGGCTACTTGAAGCTGTTTTTTGAGAGCTTGCGGTTCGACAAATAAAATACTGGCATCACAGAGTTGAGCGACATTTGTGAGGGCACAATCTAGTTCGAGCTTCCCAGCTTCCATCTTGGCTAAATCGAGAATATCATCGATCAAACCCAATAGATGAGTGCCGCTAGTGTTGATGACTTCGCTGCATCGAAGTTGCTTTGGATTCATCACACCATATACCTGTTCGCTCAATCCTTCCGACATGCCTAAAATTGCATTTAGCGGTGTGCGGAGTTCGTGACTCATATTATTGAAGAAACTAGTTTTGGTGCGCTCGGCTGATTCGGCTAGTTCTTTAGCGGCTTTGAGTTCGATCGTGCGCGCTTCTATTTTTAGTTCGAGGTCTGCAAATGATGCTTGCAATTCGGTGTAGAGTTTGGCGTTTTCGATACTGATTGCCGCTTGGGCAATTAGGACTTCGAGTGTTTCAATTCGATCGCGAGTAAAAGCACCAGTGGTAAATTGGTTTTCTAGATATAAGATTCCAATCAATCTAC
>JANOPX010000244.1:0-2503 GCA_031422115.1 Chamaesiphon sp. VAR_4_metabat_408
CGCAAGCAGGATTTAGGTGTTGGCAACTCAGAGGTTGAAACGGCTCTATCCCAAAATTTGGATTCGATAACCACGCCGCTCCAGTCGGTCGGCAGCACGTTGGGCAGCGCGACGACTGTAGTGCTTACTCTCATAAATCCACTTGCGATCGTCATGGTTGCGGTAATAAACAACAAACAGCCGATCGCCACTTTGGTAGGGACGACCTTCGCTATCGCGATATTGCTCGTCACGATTTTGGTTATCACGATTTCGGTTGTCACGATTTCGGTTGTCACGATTTCGGTTGTCACGATTTTGGTCGCGATCGTACTGGGCGATTTTTTCTGAATCTAGTGCCTGTGCGGTAAAGGGCGTAGTTGCTACAAATCCCGTACATACCAGTGCTAGCAAAATTAGCTTTTTCATCTGATTATTTCCAAAATATACAGTTTGGGTCGAGCGATTAAATTTAGAGATTAACTAATCGCTCGGTATTGTCTCGTAGCATCTCACTCTTACAGGATTTAGATCTCGATATCTAGCGAGAATAATTCAAGGTTCCATCCCGATTTTCGATGCCTCGAATCGAAATTGATGTTGTGCTAGAGCTACCGTTGACTCGATCGCATCTGGCTGATAAAAACCTTTTGTAGACCTGAATATTTCGGCATGAATTTTGATAATTACTAGAATCAGTTGCATCGGAAAGGTAGGTTAAGGTTCCATTTCGATTTTCAATGCCTCGGATCTGAATTGATGTCCGATTAGAGCCACCGTTGGCTCGACGACATCGTGCGGATAAAGTTGCTTCGTCAACCCGAATATTCTGGCAAGAATTTTGGTAGCTGCTACGAGAGGTGGATTCTGCTACAGCATCATTAGGAATTGCCACCAGCATTGCACCGCAAGCAATAAGAATTAGTGAACTTGACAACCGATTTAGTTTTGAAAAGTGAGACATAAGTTTTTTAAAGTGGTAATTAAAACTTGATTTTTGGATGAGGTTAAAAGGTGCAGGGAAAATCGTTGAGACGATCTCGGCAGACTTCGATCTTATCGATGATTGAGATCTAAATAACTAGCAACTTAATTTTGTCTAGTAAGCTATTAGCCTTTTCTGTGAGTAAATAAAGTTTGATTTCGATCGAGAGGAAGGTGCAAATTCGGATATATTGGACATAATTAGTATAGCGATCGTAATTGAAGTCAATGATAAAAGTGCTACTGTAGCTAATTTTTGGTGGAATCGTGACATAAGTTTATCATTCCTATTTTTAGCATTTGGCAGTAATAGTTTGACTTGCGTTAGGATTTGCTTGTCCAAGCTCTGTATCTAGTTGTTTTCATTATTCAACTTTCACTCGATTTAAACCACGCAAGATCCACCAGTTAAGCTGCAAGTTAAGGAATAGTCACTCTAATGCTTTACAGATGCGATCGCTACTAATCGATGGTTGCAGTGAGTGAATACTGACTAAGCTGAAAGATCTTTGACTTAGCCTCCACCTTGCAGAATCGACATCGAAAATCACATCCGCTCTTAACTGGTGGATCTTGCGTGGTGAAATTTAGATAAAAGTTCGAGAATAGAGATAGTGAATTATTAGTTAAAGCTAAAACTTTGACAAAGGATAAACTTAGATGAAACGAGTGACAATTTGGCTCTCAAGTATTGGCTTATTAATTGGGACTTCGGCCTTGGGAATTGCTGTATTCGTTGGCGGAGCCTCTCCTTTGGAGAATCGAGCCAACCTCAAAGCTGTGGCAACTGCTCCAAACATTCGACCAGAATTGACTAAGCTTGGTAGCAAATCTTATTTACTTACTTGGACGGATAATTCTGTTGTCTATGTCTCTTGCTATCCCACAGTTAAACCCAGCATGAAACCTGCACCAATTAAACAAACACCAAATAGATATGTCATCACCTGTAAAAACAGATCCTAAGCACCCCGCGCAGTAATTAACAAATGCTTACCCCAAATTTGCTCGGATTCTGCCTGCTGTTTGGCTACTTGAAATCGCTGCCATCCTTGCGGCGATAAGACGATGCCTCGTTCCCGCCCGATGCAACTACTACCGTTACTAGATTTATACAGTTTGGAATTATTCATCGCAGTTCACTATCAATAAAGGGCGCAAGCAAATCTGTTCTGGCGGTTCTAGTTTTGCGGCACCAGAAGATTCACTGTTTACATCAAGATCGATCGTCAGGTTATGACTGAGCACGGGTAGTCGGTTGCTGCAAGATTAATCCTTCACCGCCTATCATAAATATTAGTAACCCCCATTACGACGACGTTCGGCTGCTGCGCGCGAGCGGATTTGAGTTCTAAAACCACTCCGCTGTAATCTACGAGCAGCACGTTCGGCATCGGGACGCTCGGCATGGAAACCTTCTAAAGTCCATTTGCGGTTCTCCAGAGGAGAGACTTTACCAACGCGGGGATTGCGGTAATGAACGGTATAGCCACGTTGGTAAGTGGGACGGCTTTGGGCTACTTGCAAATTTGTTTTATCG
>JANOPX010000245.1:0-2887 GCA_031422115.1 Chamaesiphon sp. VAR_4_metabat_408
CTTAGGATCTATCTATATAGGTTAACGGATCTAGCCTCATAAGTGCTAGCTCATTTCAAGCTTTTTGGGCTGGAAAAAAGTCACTGGTATGGAGTACTATATCTGGAAATTGAGGCAGGCTAATCGATTTAGGCGGTGTGACGATCTCGATCCTAGCGTAGATAGAGCCTTCCGGTTGACGATATATTTCTAGGCGATTATCAATCAGATTAACGATCCAATATTCACTAATTCCGGCAGCATACAGCGGTGCTTTCGTATCTCGATCGAACTTAATGGTCGAGTCAGCTACTTAGATCGCTAAGATAATATCTGCGGGTGCTGGATGACTGTTAATATAATCATCGGATCTCAATCTCACGATCGCAATATCTGGCTCTGGTTCGCTATTATGTAGTAAATAATTCATTTAGACGTAACGATTTTCATCAGATGAAAATACCGAAAACACCGCAAGCTAAAAAACGGCTGTCTTTACTCAAAGATTGTCAAAATACTTATGGCGAGAATGACAAATCATCGCGCACCTCAATTCGATGGCGCAAGATTTGGGTAAATCGTACTTATCGTCGGGATGTCAACCAATCATTGGGAGAAGTGACAGAAGATTTCGATCGATTAACGGATAAAGCTCAAACGATCGATAGACATCAGTGGCAGAAATGTGCGGATACGCCATTGGGTGAAAAATTGCTGCACGACAAAACCTGGGAAATTGGGAAATTGCTGAGTGATGCGGCTGCTACCGATCCCAATTTTTTGGATAAACTAGCACGATATTTGTGCAATCTCGATCTCAAATCAGGGCGCGTAGCAATTATCATCAGACGAGTTCGAGCAATTTTGCTAGATCGTCATTCAGCCACACTAGATCTGACGTGGGAGGATCTCACTTTACTCGAAGATTTTAAAATCAGCTAATCGTTTACCTCAACCATTCGTTTAATTTTTGTTGCCTTCTCAAAATGATCTAGCTGATAAGTCTTGATCCACCATTCAGCCGCGTCCATTAATAACTCTGGATCGTCATTCTTGTTCGCAAAAAAAGCGTAGAAAGATAATCCGACATTCACACCTTTCTGTTCTATTTTTCGATTACAAACCTCAACAATCTTCTGTCTGAAATTTTCTCTCATTGCAATACCTACGAAAAAGTCCTCATGTGAGGACTTTTTAAAAATAAATTAACAACTCAGTTTCTAGAGTTTCACTTCTATATCTACACCTGCGGGTAGATCTAGTTTCATCAGGGCATCGATTGTTTTAGCTGAAGGATCTTTGATGTCGATGATCCGACGATGGGTACGAGTTTCAAAATGCTCGCGGGAATCTTTATCAACGTGGGGAGAACGCAAGACACAATAGATGCGGCGGCGGGTTGGTAATGGAATTGGGCCGATTGCGGTTGCTCCAGTTCGATTTGCTGTCTCGATGATTTTATCGCAGGAGGTGTCCAATAAGCGACGATCGAATGCCTTTAACCGAATCCGAATCTTTTGCTGAGTTACAGTAGCCATAATTTTAGAATTTAAGTTTAGGGTTTGGTTTAGGTTGTCAAGGTACGAGGTAATTGAATGATGTGATTAATTCATCAGACACAAAGATAGAGATGCACCTGAGTACATCTCTATCTTTAAATTAGGTAGTTAACCTATTTGATGATTTTGGCTACTACACCAGCTCCGATGGTGCGACCACCTTCACGGATTGCGAAGCGCATTCCTTGTTCGATCGCAACTGGGTTGATTAGTTCTACAATCATTTTGATCCGATCTCCAGGCATGACCATCTCAGCAGCACTACCGTCATCAGCAGTGAAGGCTTTGATGTTCCCAGTTACGTCGGTTGTACGGACGTAGAACTGCGGACGATAGCCAGGGAAGAATGGAGTCTTACGACCACCTTCTTTGTCGGTTAGGACATATACTTCACCTTCAAATTCGGTATGTGGTTTCACACTACCAGGTTTAGCAATTACCATGCCGCGTTCGATGTCAGCTTTTTGGATACCACGCATCAATACGCCTACGTTGTCGCCAGCAAAACCTTCATCGAGGGATTTTTGGAACATTTCTACACCAGTGATGGTGGTGCTACGGGTGTCGCGGATACCGATGATTTCCACGTTTTCGCCAACTTTGACTTTGCCACGTTCGATCCGTCCGGTTGCAACTGTACCACGACCAGTGATCGAGAATACATCCTCAACAGCCATCAAGAATGGTTTGTCAACTTCCCGCTCGGGAGTAGGAATATAGTCATCTACTGCTGCCATCAGGTCATAGATTTTGTCTACCCAAGGGTTTTCACCTTGAACAGTTTTAGGATTAGCAATCATTTGCTCTACGGCTTTGACTGCGGAACCAGAAACGACGGGGATGTTGTCACCATCGAAGTCATAGAAGGAAAGCAATTCGCGGATTTCCATTTCTACGAGTTCGAGCAATTCATCGTCATCTACCAAATCAGTTTTGTTCATGAACACAACTAGACGAGGTACACCGACTTGTTTAGCCAATAGGATATGCTCTCTTGTCTGTGGCATGGGGCCATCAGCAGCAGATACTACGAGAATACCGCCGTCCATCTGCGCCGCACCAGTGATCATGTTTTTCACATAGTCAGCGTGTCCGGGGCAATCTACGTGAGCGTAGTGACGAGTTACAGTTTCGTACTCTACGTGGGCAGTGTTGATGGTGATCCCACGCGCCTTTTCTTCAGGAGCTGCGTCGATTTCATCATATTTACGCGCTTTAGCTGCACCGATTGCCGCCAGGGACATGGTGATTGCTGCGGTTAGGGTAGTTTTACCGTGATCGACGTGACCGACGGTACCAATGTTGACGTGGGGCTTATTTCTTTCAAACTTCTGGCGTGCCATGAATAA
>JANOPX010000246.1:0-7779 GCA_031422115.1 Chamaesiphon sp. VAR_4_metabat_408
TTGGCAACAACAAGGACTAACATTAGATGAAGCGGCAACTCGATCGCAATATCGCATCTTCGGCTCCAAACCTGGTGCCTATGGTGCCGGATTGCAAGGCTTAATCGAATCCCAAAATTGGGAAACCGAAGCAGATTTAGCGATCGCTTATATCAATTGGAGTGCCTACGCTTATACCAGCAAAGCCGAAGGCATCGCCGCACCCGAAGCATTTAATCAACGCTTGGGAAATATGCAAATCGTCTTGCAAAATCAAGATAATCGCGAACACGATTTACTCGACTCCGACGACTATTATCAATTTCAAGGTGGCTTAACCGCAGCCATCAAAAAAGTATCTGGCACAGCACCCGAAGCTTATTTCGGCGATAATTCCCGTACCGAAAATCCAAAAGTTCGGAAGTTGACAGAGGAAATTGACAGGGTTTATCGATCGCGTGTCGTCAACCCCAAATGGATCGCCGGAGCCATGCGCCACGGCTACAAGGGAGCCTCCGAAATGGCAGCGACGTTAGATTTCTTATTTGCCTACGATGCCACCGCAAATTGCGTCCAAGACTTCATGTATCAAGGTGTGGCGGATGCTTATCTATTCGATGAATCAGTCCGACAATTTATCGAACAAAATAATCCGTGGGTGCAGCGAGATATGGCAGAAAGGTTGCTCGAAGCTAATCAGCGGGGTTTGTGGGAGGATGTGGAATTGGGGACATTGGATCGATTGAGGCTGATGGTAAATGAAGCTGAAGGCGTGATTGAATCTCAAGGCAATCCTACCTAAATTTAGCCATAAAGATATAGGAAATACAGCGGAATTATCAGCTATATATCGGTAAGTGGAATTAATTTTATTATATTGAAGAGCGCGCTGACTTAATCTTAATACTTATTTTACTATATTTTAGTTATTTATCTTATGATACTATGAGTATGAAAATATACAAGTCTCCAGCGTTACCACCAATCTTACACGCATCTCCTTTTCCTTCATATCTCAATTTACTTCCATCAACTACCCCCGCCGGAACAGTAATTTTTAGCGATCTAACTACCTGTTTCAATTCATTTTTAGATCCGATTTCTAATCTACGAATATGGATATCTTTTTCACATCCCAGAACAGATTCACGAAATTCGATTTCGAGATCGAGCCGCAAATCTTCTCCGCGAGAAAATACAGGAGAGAGAGTAGAGGGTTTCCCTTCAAACCCTTCCCGAAAACTTTGACCCATCATTCTTGAAAAGATTTTAACATTTTCGACGATTTCATTGAGATTAAATTTTCTTTTCATAAGGGGTGATAGAATCGCAGGTAAATTAATATCTCAATATTTGATTGCGAGTTAGTTTCTGATTCCTTTCCGATTTGCACGGATGCCTTCGTTGCTTGGAGTGAAGCAGTAAGCCCCACGATCTACTCTATTAGCATTCTTTTTGAGAAAGCTATCGCAGTTTTCGTTTGGCACAATTATCGTTTGATACAGCCTTTTACTAGAAAGATTTCTATAGAAAGATATCCATAGAACTCCTACATTTTGGTATCCGTAGCGAAAATGTAGAGATTCACCCCGCCGCTGTGCTTCTTCTCTTGTTTTCCATGCTGTATCGGCTATAACTCTGTAACCTTCAAAATCAGCATCAGTCCAATTGAGACGTTGTGCATTTGCAGAAGTCATACAAGAATTTATGGATAGAAAAGACAGAGATATCAAAGCTATTTGCTTAATCTTATTCATTCATTTAATGGAATACGTCGATTTAGTATTCCCAAGTAAGAGCGATTTATATCACTATTACTAATGATAATTGCGATCGATCCCGATCTTACACAGCTACACCACTCACCCCAGCAACATCTGACTCTGTAATTTGGTGTCGATTACCTCGCGGCACGGCTACGATAGCCTGTGGTACATTAGAAAATCGCAGCTCACTACGATAGCATATAATTATACATCTCATCAAAACTCACAGGTTTAACCTCCAATGTCAGAAGAACGCTTAGAGCAAGTCGAACAGAAACTAGATAGCCTAATTAGTGCCATTCAATCAGGATTTGGTGGCTTTGAACGTCAATTAAACGATCTCCGTAGCGATAATAGACAGCTTTCCACCGATAACCAAAAAATTTCCACCGACATTCAACAACTTTCACCTCAATTAAAAAAGATAGAAGAGCGCGTACAAATTATCGACAGTCGCATTAATACGATCGATTTACGTTTGGCGGGAATGTCTAATGATATTCTTGGATTACAAACCGAGCAACATCGAATTAAAGAATATCTCTTCAATCGTCCTCAATAGTAAGGAAGGAGAATTTACATATGATAATTGCTGCACCAGAACTGAAATCTGAAATACAACCGATCGGAGAACAGAGAGTCGTAATTATGGGCTTATCATGGGATGCCTATCTCCAAATTCTCGATGCCTTACCTCAAGGTCGTGGCTCTCGGTTGACTTATGATAATGGAATGTTGGAGATTACTGTGCCTTTAGAACTACATGAATTTTCAGGTCGTCTAATTGAACGTTTTATCGTCACGTTGATTGAATTGATGGGTTTGCGAGTCAAAACGATGGGTTCGACAACCATGAACTATCCTAACCTTAAAAAAGGTGCAGAACCCGACAATGCTTATTACATCCAAAATCAATCTTTAGTCAAAGGGCGTAATGTGGATTTCAGCCAAGATCCACCTCCCGATCTGGTAGTTGAGGTAGATATTACCCATACAGATATTGCCAAAAATCAATTTTATGCTAGTCTTGGAGTACCGGAATTTTGGCGATTTGATGGTAAGGTATGGCGAATTTATCAGCTTCAGGAGCGTGTTTATGTTGAAGTTGAATTCAGTCCCACATTTCCTCAAGTTCCAAAAGAAAGGCTGTACGCATTTTTAGATGAGGCAAAAGAGGATGAAATTGAAGCAGTTCGATCTCTACGATCTTGGTGGCTTCAATTGGATGAAAAAGGATATTAAAGTAGGAATTCAAGATAGATATTAGAAGGGAATTAAAAACTATCCTCTCTCATCTATAAAATATAATTTACAACCTTATCACCCTAAAACCTGCCCGATGCTTCCGAGCGAACTACTCATCTACAGAAAAATCAAGAAGCATGTTGATGCTGCATGGAAATAATAAGTAAGGAATACTATGACTACAGTTTTTGCGGCTTACCATATTCGTGCAAAAGATCCTGACAATGATGATGTTAAATTAATCGGTATATTTTCATCTCAGAAACTTGCTGAAGCAGCAATCGATCGCGTTAAAGGTCAGGAAGGATTTCGAGACTATTTAGACGGGTTCTCAATAGACGAAAAAACCATCGATAAAGTTTGCTGGTCTGAAGGATTTGTCTCATTCGCTGAGGTGATGGAGGGAGTGGGTTAAGATAGTACATTGCTTAGAGGGTGTTTGAAAAGTAGTTAGGGTGACAAAACTGGCTTTTCAAACAATCTCTTAGGATCGATCTCATCACGAAGGCTGCCCGATGCTTCCGAGCGAACTACTCATCTACAGATATAATGGAGAATCGATCGTCCCCAAACGAGTCGAAATCGATGCTCACCATCTCCAGATGGCGACAGATAGTATCGACTGCTTCAAGTCGGTTATCGGCGGTACTCAGGGGCAATTAGACGAGCTACTCCTGGAGCTAGAAGGCGACAATCCAGACTTTCGTGTCAAACGGGGATTTGCTCACCTACTCAAAAGTCAAAGTTTCAGCACATTTGAAATAGTCAGCCCCCTCGTACCTGGCGAACTTCGTCAACGAGTATATGCTCTCGCCGCCACAGTTAGCCCCAGCGTCGAGCATAGCAAAACCACCCTCGCTACCCTCGCCAGCAAACTTACCGAAGAATTGAGCCAAGAAATCCGCCCCATCCAAATTACCCAGGGATTGTATGCCGATTTACCCGACAATCGGATTTTGACTGAATTTAATCCACCCGACCCAATCGCACTGATTCACCGCTACAATTTATCTCAGGTTCAGGGGATATTCTATCGTGCTAGTGAGATGACGATTAATGCTCATCGCAATGTACCTGGGCAATACAAGCTGTTATTTCGCTATCTAAAATTGTTTCAATTGATGACCTATATCGAAGGTGATGCCGATAATGGGTTTACGATTAAGATTGATGGGCCGACTAGTTTATTCAAGGCTAGCACGAGATATGGATTGGCGATCGCCAAATTGATTCCCGCCATCCTCCACGTCACCAAATGGAGTCTCACCGCCAAGCTCCAAACCAAAGACTTTTATACAGGTAATATCAAAATCGGCCGCTTTAATCTCACCGCCAATTGTGGCTTGGAAACGCATTATCCCCCTGGTAAGTCTTACGATAGTATGTTGGAGGCTGCTTTTGCCAGTCGATGGGAAAAGCTCAAAACTGAGTGGGTATTGGAGCGAGAGGTAGATTTACTGCCGATTCCAGGTAGTGTCATGATTCCAGATTTCCGGCTCGTACATCCCGATGGGCGGAGCTATCTATTAGAGATTGTAGGCTATTGGCGACCTGAATATTTGCAGAAAAAGTTTGCTCAAGTCCATAAGTCTGGCTGTAAGAATCTGATTTTGGCAATCTCAGAGCGATTGAATCTAGAGAAGGCTGGTGTCAATGCGGGCAATTTACCTTGTGATGTGATTTGGTTTAAGGATAAGCTCATTCCTAAAGCGGTATTAGATATTCTCGATCCTCCATGTTAATTTTCTTTGTGAGAGAGAATGGAGTAATTGGCAATTGTGGTATGAAAAAGATAGCCATTAAATCCCAAATCCAAAAATGACTGTAGCGAATGCGATCGATCGACCTAAGTTTAAATTATGGTTGGCAGCAATTAAACCACCGATGTATACTGTGGCTATTATGCCGATCGCCGTAGGAACTGCGGTTGCTTATGCCGATACACAGATATATGATGGTCAAATTTTGACAACTTTTTTGTTGTCAGCGATCGCAATTCTTGCTTGGATTAATATTAGCAATGATGTGTTCGATAGCGATACGGGCATCGATATTAATAAAGCTGAATCGGTAGTCAATCTGACTGGCAATCGAGATCTGATGTTTTGGTTGGGAAACTTATTCTTATTACTGGGAATCGCTGGCATTACGACGATCTCTTGGTGGCAACAGGATATTACGGTGGTTGGAATCGTTTTATTGTGTTGTTTTCTGGGATATACTTATCAGGGGCCACCATTCCGATTGGGATATCAAGGTTTGGGTGAGATAATTTGTTTTATCTGTTTTGGGCCATTAGCTTTGAGTGCAGCTTATTATAGTCAGACTCAGAGTTGGTCGATCGCCAATTTAGCAACTTCGGTAATTATTGGCATTACTACGAGTCTAATTTTATTTTGCTCCCATTTTCATCAAGTCAAAGACGATCTTGCGGCGGGAAAAAAATCGCCAATAGTTAGAATGGGGACAAAGATGGGGGCGCGAGTATTGAAGTGGGGAACTGCGAGTGTGTATGTGTTGGTATCGATCGGTGTGATGATTCGACTCTTTCCAGTTCTGACTTTACTCGTCTTTCTTAGTTTACCATTGGCATTCAAATTAACTAAGTTCGTCTCAGAAAATCTCGATCGACCAGAAATTCGCACTTCTAAATATATCGCCGTGCGGCTACATTTCGTCAGTGGGATTTTATTAGTTTTGGGGTTTTGCTTATTTAGATAGTGCAATCTAAGTATTAAGAACCTGAGTTCTATCGTTGGATTTCATCAGGATCTAAAGCAATATTAGTTACGACCAATCATCCATCTGTAAACCTGGAACTTTCTCAAAGTCGCGGCGATTCCGAGTTACTAAAATTCCCTCGACAGATAAGACAATCGCAGCAATTCGCAGATCGTGACTACCAACGCGGATTTTTTGCTGGAGTAGATCGCGATATCGGTATGAAGCTAATTCTGAAAATGGCAAAATTGGTAGTGTTTGCAGATCTTCAATCGAGGACTGTAAGGCTCTGTAGGCAACAGCAAGACGCTCTACACGTTCGATTCCAGATAGGCTATTAATCGCTACCAATCTGCCTTTCATTTTTTCTTCGGCTGTCACGATTGAGATTGCCACTGAGTCAGCATCTACTTGGCGTAGTCGCTCCTGAATTTTGGGATTCCCTCGCTCCAATAAGGATAAGCTATCCGTATCTATCACCCAGAGCGTCATCTAGCAGTATCTCCTTCTAGCCAAATGCCTTCGCTCTCATTGGCTGCTTGGCGGGCTGTGGCAATTGCTGTTTGGTATACGTCCCAATTAGGGTCGTCTTGATATTTCCCCGCGATTGCCAGCCAAGGATTTTTGGCTTGTACCAATGGCAAATCTAGATAGGCAATCTCGCCATCGGCTAGCTGTGCTTTGATTGCCCTTTCGAGTTTCGACAGGGCATCTTCGCGACTATCCCCTTCAACTGAAAAGCCAGCCCAGGTTAATAATTTGGCAATCCAGACTCGATCTGCGCGTTGTGTAACCAAGACGGGTGTGGGGGATGATGATGGTGGGGCGACTGTCATAGCAAGTCATCAAATGATTGGATAATAATAAGATCCTAGCTCAATATTACTATTCACTGTCCACTATTGACTATTTACTAGTTATGCACAGATCGATCGTCGGATTTTATCAGGATTTAGAGCAACATTGGGTGGCAAAGCTAGAGTGCGGACATTCTCAGCATACTCGTCACGAGCCACCGTTTTTTCCCCGCCCTTGGGTGACTACAGAAGAGGGGCGGTTGGAACATATCGGGCAAATACTGAATTGCGTTTTATGCGATCCTCAAAGGCAAGCTGAGGACGATCGATAAGAGATTCCACAGGCAATACGCTTTTTGTTAGCCATCGATTACAACCACAATCTAATCTTTTAATCACAATCGATGCCCAAAGCACGTAATTTAGCCGCCAACCTTTCGGCACGTTGGCGTTCCTGTTCGATTAGACGATCGGCACGTTCGATCTGTTCGTCAGGAGTGGGATAACGCTGATTATTTTCGTCGTACCAATACAACCATTCCCGCGTTAACCTGTCAAAGCTGGCGCGTTCGCTGCCAATACCCAAACCAATTTCGGGCATCCAAAGTGGGTTGGTAGTTTGTAGCTCGTAGTTGCCGTTAACGAGTAGATGGATTTCTAGTCGAGGTTTGCGGCGGCGTTTGGGGTTGTAGATGACGTAGTAAAGTACGCCCATACGGGCATATTCATCAAGCTTAGTCGTGTATTCGCCACCTGGTTTATTAGAGACTACTTCTAATACTAAAGTGGGCGGTATCTCTTCTTCCCAGAGTAGGTAGCTCAGGCGCAGATCTTCGTCATAATGTCGAGCGACATTCAGACATAAGAAGCCGTCAGGGACGATTGGGGGTCGTTCTGGATGGGAATAGATACCCATATCGATACCAAAGAACCAATCCAGCCGATCGTGCCAGAGTATTCGCAAGATTGACTTGAGCAAGCTGGGGATGATTTCTTGGAGTTCGTTATCCACGGGGGTATCGTCGGAGCAGGGCAGTTCGTCGGCGGTGGGTAGGTATCTGGGTAACTCGTACTGATACATGGCAAAGAAGTCGCGATTGACAAGCTGAACAAGGGTTTAGTACTATTTTACCACAACTTAACATATGAAAAGATTCATTTCCATATCTTGCTACTTTCAGGCTTCTTACTACTTAGGAATGAGGATTAAATAACTTGCGTAGGTTGGGTTGAGCCTCGAAACCCAACGCTCTGAGGATGTTGGGTTTCGA
>JANOPX010000247.1:0-6538 GCA_031422115.1 Chamaesiphon sp. VAR_4_metabat_408
CGCAAATATTTGACCTCCAATCCCTAAACTTTGAACTACTGAAGCCATGAATTGTCTTCTGTCGCTGCCTTTGAGCTTTTGAGCTGTTTTGACGTATAAAGCTGTGAGGTGATCTGTCAATTGGAGGCAGGAAGCTAAAAATATGGATACAACATCGTAAGGCTTACTCCATTATGACAGGATCGATCTTTTCTTGGCTTTCCCTTATAGGTACTCCAGTCCCAGTATTTACTTTTTGTAGATGAGCAAGTGATTCAAAATCTGGTTCGCCTCTATAGGGATGTCTCTGGATAGTTGTCATATTTCAGTGAGAATAGATGATGTAAAACACTATTGGATCGATCCTAGCATAACAATCTCGTCTAAAACTATCGAGATTTTAAGTCTGGTTGTTTATTTCAACCTTTATCTATTTGGCTAAACGATTATCCACAGGATAGGCTACGCCAACGAGATCGAACTACCTAAAGATCCTATGGATCGGGTATGATATCAAGCATCGGTATCTATTGAAGATCGATGGATAATATTTGGATTGGACTAGCGATCGGTAATTCTCGCTATCATTGGGCTTGGTTTTTAAATACTCAACTGCAATCGAGTTGGGATACAGGTTATCTAGATCCACTGATGATTAGTAAATCAAAATTACTAGCAGTAGACTTACAGGGAGAAATCGATCGACAACAGATCGATATATCTAAGGTGCCAATTTATTTAATATCTGTCGTTTCCAGTCAATCAGTAATTTGGTTGCAATTACCGCAAGTCAAACAAATTACTTTAGCCGATATTCCATTATTCAATCTCTATCCTACATTAGGTATCGATCGAGCACTAGCTATATTTGGAGCGGGAGAAATATATGGTTATCCAGTATTAGTTATCGATGGCGGTACAGCATTGACTATTACTGGAGTTGATGGAAAACATAGTTTAGTTGGTGGTGCAATTATCCCCGGCTTGAAATTGCAATTTAACTCTTTATCGACGGGCACAGCCGCATTACCAGCAGTAGAATTAACACAGCAATTACCACTACGGTGGGGGAATAATACTGCTGAGGCGATCGCTAGTGGTATTCTATATACTATATCTGCTGGTATTGCTGATTTTATCTATGATTGGGAACGACTATATCCTCATAGTGAAATTATTATCACTGGTGGTGATGGCGAAGTTATTAGTAAATATTTGAGGACTGTTTTACCACTATCTATTACTCTGCGAGTTAGATTCGATCGACAGTTATTATTTCATGGATTGACTGCAATTTTGACCTTGCTAGATCGGAATACGAACGGTGATAAAGGGGAGTTGACGGAGTAGGGGGGAACTGTTTGTTCAAAACAAGATTGGTCACATTTTAACTCACGATCGCTGCAATTTAGATATTACTTTCTATTAATAAATAAATAAATTTATTAGGGCTTAATTTTAGGGGTCATTTTAGCGGTGAAATTATAGATTTCTCTAATAACTTGTCGCAGCGATCGAGTGGTTGCATTTAGTTCGCCAGTTAGCTCTTGAGTTAGTTCTCCATTTTGAATCCACTTGTACTCAGAGCCTACTACCGATCGCGCATATGCCTGACTTTGTTCGATTACTTTTGGATCCTCGCCATCATTTTGCAAAATCAATAATGGCTTTTTAAATTCAAATAACCTACTGCCAACTAATTCACTTTCAATAAGCCGATGATTCGATCGATGGAAAAATAACTTACAAGTAGTTGAAAATCTACTAAAAAATCGCCAACGGTCTCGCATTTCCTCTAAATATGGCGCACCATCACTGACGGAAACAAGTAGTTTTAAAGCGAGCGACCACCAGCGCATAATTCGTGGATGAGCGAGCAACCAACGTGTGAATTTACTGTGGTTTTCCCAATTAGCTAAGGATAATCCTTCTGGAGAAATGGCCACCACCCCTCGCACAAAATCTGGATACTTTAACGTATGATCGATCGCAATCCAAGCACCTAAAGAATGTCCCACCAGATAAACCGATTCCAAATTGAGTGCAATCAAAAATTCATGTAAACAGTCAACTTCAACTGAGATGGATATATTCGATGTGGTAGGAATCGAATTGCCAAAGCCGAGCAAATCCAGTGCAAAGCAATGAAAATCCTCACTCAATGACTCCATTACCTCTTCCCATTGACTGCTATCATGCCAGCTACCATGCAAAAAAATTACGATCGATCGATTTGGATCTCCTGCTTCCCGCCAGAACATTTGTCCGGCTGAGAGTTTCATTCGAGAGTTACGGTAAAGCATGGGTGAGGGGTGAGGGATGAGGGGTGAGGGATGAGGGGTGAGGGATGAGTCGAAATATCGATCGCAATTCTCTTAGCCTTACCCCACCTAAATAATCCACTATTTGGGGTTTATAATCTACCACCCTTACTCTTGGCGATTACTAGTTTATGCCCTCACCCCTCATCCCTTCCATCTCTAAAATACTATAAGTAGCAACTTGGGTTACGACAGAAGGTAGGACTAGCATTTTGGGTGCGCGATCGCGTATGATAAAATCCGGTGGAGCTACGTCCAAATCGGATTTATTTCCGATAGTTAAGTTCGATCTCTATATCTGAAGATAGCTAAGGATTTCTAGCCCATCCCCGACAGACAAAACCTCCAATGGTTGACAACTGTCACTTATCGTTTATTCTACAGAGGCAAATATGGCAAAACGCCGCAACCTGAAAAAGGAAAAGGCGGAGCGTAATCAAGCGTACGCTCGTAAGTTTAGAAAACGCCCTACTGGTGGTCGAATGTTCAAATCGAGATTCCGCCCTCAATCTGGTGGTGGTACTTCGGCTGAGGAAGATAACGAAGATACATCAGCAGCCGCAAGCTAGCCTGGATGGGGAAATTTTGGATTTAAAGTACAAAACACAAAATCCAAAGTACGATCTTCCCCAGCCTTATCCTCTGTCTCCCGGTTTATTTATCTTGTTCGCTTTTCTAGCAGCAACGTAGAGTCGATAATGGCTTGACGAACTCGATTGAATCCTGTTCCACCATAGCTATTTCGCGCTGCTACTACTTGTCTCGGCGTGATAGCTGCATAAATATCATCCTCAAAAGCTGGATGCAATATTTGCCACTCACTCAGACTGAGATCTTTGAGCAGTTTATTTTGGCTCAAGCAAGTTTTGACCACTTTCCCCACTAGGTTATAAGCTTCACGGAAGGGAACCCCCTTAGTCGCTAGATAATCGGCAACATCCGTAGCATTGGCAAAATCTGATTCTACCGCTTCGGCTAGTCGTGCTGGACGAAATTCAATTCCCTCAGCGAGCAAAATTGTCATTGCTTCTAGACAAGCTCGGACTGTATTAACTCCATCGAATAGAGCTTCCTTATCTTCTTGGAGATCCTTATTATAAGCCAAGGGCAAGCCCTTCATGAGTACCAGCATCGCCTGAAGATGACCGAATACTCGTCCGGTTTTACCTCGTACCAATTCAGGCACATCTGGATTCTTCTTCTGAGGCATGATACTCGAACCAGTGGCGCAGCGATCGGTCAAGCTGACAAATCGAAATTCTTCAGATGCCCAAATAATCACCTCTTCCGCCAAACGGCTCAGATGTACCATAATCAAACTAGCAGCACTAAGAAACTCGATCGCAAAATCTCGATCGCTCACTCCATCGAGACTATTAGCATAAACTCGATCGAACCCCAATAACTCAGCCGTATAATGGCGATCGATCGGGAAAGTAGTCCCCGCCAAAGCTCCACAACCCAACGGCGAAATATTCGTCCGTTTGTAAACATCACCTAGCCGCTCCCAGTCCCGTTGAGCCATCTCAAAG
Source organism: Chamaesiphon sp. VAR_4_metabat_408 (assembly GCA_031422115.1). Taxonomy (GTDB): domain Bacteria; phylum Cyanobacteriota; class Cyanobacteriia; order Cyanobacteriales; family Chamaesiphonaceae; genus Chamaesiphon. Next base: position 3,833 of record JANOPX010000247.1, read on the forward strand.
TATGCGAGGAGGTGATGAGCCAAACTTAGGGGTTGGGCACGTTGGAGGTGCGTATAGCCAGGAATCAGCGTATCTACATGAGTCTCAGCTAGGGTAAGTAATACCTGTTGGAATTCGCCTAGTTGAGCTTGGATCTCTACAATCCGATCGCGGAGGTATAATCTAGTATCAGTCCCGACTTGATCGTTACGCGATCGAGCGGTATGTAATTTTTTGCCCACATCGCCGACTAGTTCCGTCAGTCGTCGCTCGACAGCAAAGTGAACGTCTTCTGCATCCACTCCCGGCTGGAAATTACCCCCCTGATATTCGGCGCGGATAGTCTCTAATCCCGTGACTAGTTCCGCTCCTTCCTGTGGGCTAATAATCCCTGTATGGGCGAGCATCTGTGCATGTGCGATCGAACCCGTCAGATCGTATTCGATCAATTCGATATCGAAGCCGATACTAGCATTAAATTTGGCGATCGCTGGATGAAGAGTACCTTCAAATCGATCGCTCCAAGTTTGTGGTTTAATCATGAGGGTCTGTTGGATTTTGGATTTTGGATTTTGGATTGCAGACACTATCGCCAATGGCAGACGCTACAAAGGACGCAATGCCAAAGCTTACGTCAACAGTGCAAGTTGCGGATTTTGGCAATCTGGAAACAAAGTGAGATCGATCGTCCTCTATGACAACAGATAATTCTATTACCCCCGATCTCATTGTGAATCAACAACATCTCAAATTTGGCGTAGCCTGCGGCATAGTTGGCATCTTTATCTTAGGTTGTTCCCTCCCCATTCGATCGACTTTGGCACTCGTCGGCAAAAACTTAAACTTGGCAGACTCCAAAGTAGAATCAAAATCACCTGTACGGGGTCAAAAACTGCCTCTAACCGCTAGTGTCCGCATTGGGAAGGAAAATATCCTCTTAGAGGTCGCCCGCACCCCCCAAGAAGGACAAATCGGGCTGATGTATCGTACCGATTTGCCAGACAATCGGGGGATGTTATTTATATTCGCGCCACCACAACCCGTGAGATTCTGGATGAAGAATACGCTAATTCCCCTAGATATGATCTTTCTCTCTCGTGGCGTAGTCAAACATATCAGCGCAGACATCCTACCCTGTCAAGGCGATCCTTGCCCTGATTATGGCCCAGATCGATCGGTCACGATCGATGAAGTAATCGAACTGCGTGGTGGTAGAGCTGCCGAACTCCAGCTCAAAGTGGGAGATCGGTTGAAAATCCGCCCTTTCTCAGCCAAAAAGCTGAAATAGTTATAAATGTAAATAGGGTGACAATCGGAGAGTGATATAATATACCCTTTAAAAGAATTCTAAAAAATATTACAACTTTAGTTCGGATTTTAGCCAAAGTTCCGTGTTCCCACGGAGTTCAAAAATCCAATCACAGGGTTAAATGTTTGTAACCACTAATCGCACATCGCTTTATCCAGTAATTGAGATTAGCTTTGACAGACGATTGGAGACCACTAGATGGATTGACCGAAAGTGACCATAACTGGTTCGCCTTTATCAAATCCTCAACCTGGAAATCCTGAGAACTGCCTTCGTACCACCACGTCCAGGTGGATTTGCGACCGGAAAAATCATCAAATTAAAATTAAATTTGAAATTTTCCGTAATCTAGATCGCCACTCGTGATGATTTAGATGAGCCACTACTGCTATGACCCTCGTTGAGGCGTTCGTAGTGGTAAAGATTCTAGTCTCTTTTAACAAAAACTTTTTAACATCAGCCGGAGGTACAGCCAAATGGCTTTCACCCATTCAAACAAATTGATTCGCTTTTTACAAGAAGACTTGGCTATCTCCACCTCAGCCGTGACGATGGCACTCAAGAAAATAGAAAAAAATCCTGGCCCTCTACCAATGATTTTATGGCAGTATGGCCTAGTAACGATCGACCAACTCGATCGGATCTATGACTGGATGGAAACAGCCTGAGCTGTCTCAGGTGTAAATGAACCTAACAGTTGGGGGGAGTTGGGAGTTAGGAGTTGGGAGTTGGGAGTGAAAAATGCAATCTTGGGGAAAATCCAAGAAAAGCACGTTTTCAAGACAGTTGGGACTTGGGGTTAGATGCTAACCTAACTCATGCCACCCGATCGATCTTCCAGACAAAGGTTTTTAAAAATAAAACGGCTAGAATCCTCAGTAGCTGGTAACGATCTTTGATTTAAGACACAGAAATGCGATCGATATATTAACAACAAACCCGACTTCTTAGAGAAATCGGGTTTATTTTGTGCGATAAATCTAGATTTGCGTCATAACTATCCGCGCTGCTGCTAAAGTGCGATCGATATCAGCGTCTGTATGGGCGAGAGAAGTAAATCCAGCCTCAAACTGCGACGGTGCTAAATAGATACCTTGCTCCAACATCCCCCGATGGAAACGGCCAAATTTAGCAGTATCCGAATGTTTGGCATCCTCGAAGTTGTGAACTGGGCCTTCACAAAAGAATAACCCAAACATGCCACTCACATTACCACCACAAACGGCATGTCCGTTTTCTTTGGCGATGGCTAATAAGCCATCAATCAACCGCTTGGTGACTTTTTCGAGATACTCATAGCTACCCGCTTTTTGGAGCAGTTCCAAAGTTTTAATCCCCGCAGTCATCGCCAGAGGATTTCCCGATAGAGTGCCAGCCTGATACATCGGCCCAGCAGGTGCTACCATCGACATGATATC
>JANOPX010000248.1:0-6589 GCA_031422115.1 Chamaesiphon sp. VAR_4_metabat_408
AAACTGACTGATGAGCAAGGCAAACGACATCACCATCGCCGCGCCAATACTGGAAATAATCAGCACTGCATTTAAGTCGCGCAGTCCATTAGTAAACTTATTTAGTGAAATCAGTCCCACTCCGACTAGGGTTGCCCCAGCGAGGGGAAACACTGGAATCAACCAGGCGTAATCGTATAATGGTTCCATATGATGTTGCTTGCTTGTAATCTGTCGATCGAGGATGTACAAATTAAGAGATCCTTACCAGTCCCATTTTACTCTCGAAGCGATCCACTAGGACACTCTCTGAGCGGTATAATTGCCTAGTATATAGGTCGATTGCCCTTGGCACGCTCCGCGAACGACAAAATCCAACTACTAAATTTATGGATAGTCAAGAACTCACTAGCCTATTAACCGACTTAGAATCCGATCGAGTAGAACGAAAAGCATCAATATCCGATACCAGCAAAATTCGTCAAGCCATCTGTGCATTTGCGAATGATTTATCGGGCAATAAAAAGCCAGGGATTATATTTATTGGGGTAAATGACGATGGGACTTGTAGCAATCTACCCATCACCGACCAGTTACTTTTGACTCTGGCTAATATGCGTGATGATGGCAATATTTTACCGATGCCATCCCTAATAGTTCGGAAAGAAACGATCGACAATTGCGAACTAGCTATTGTCATTGTCGAGCCATCAGATGTGCCTCCAGTGAGGTTCAATGGTAGAACTTGGATTCGAGTTGGGCCGAGACGAGCGACAGCTACAGCAGAAGATGAGCGGAGACTAAATGAAAAAAGACGCTCTAAAGATTTGCCATTTGACTTACAACCTTTTCCTTCAGCTTCGATCGAAGATTTGGATTTAGATATTTTCACTCAAGAGTATCTTACTGCCGCAATTGCTCCAGAAGTTTTAGAGGAGAATCAACGCTCTACCGCTCAACAGCTTACTTCGCTGCGATTTACCACATCAGGATCCGAACCAATCCCCACAACATTAGGCATCTTAGTCTCAGGAAAAGATGCTAGACAATTTATTCCCGGATTCTATCTCCAATTTATTCGATTTGATGGTGATGAACTCACAGATCCAATTAAAACACAAAAAGAAATAACTGGATCTCTGGCTAGAATGCTCAGATCGATCGATGAAATATTGCAATCGCAGATTTCTGTTGCTTCAGATATTACCAGCCAGTCGATCGAAGTCAAACAGCCAGACTATCCGATTGTTGCTCTCCAACAGTTAATCAGAAATGCAATTATGCACCGCGCCTATGAAAATACTCATGCTCCAGTAAGAATTTCATGGTTTCGCCAACGAATTGAAATTCAAAGTCCTGGTGGAGCTTTCGGACAGGTGAATAAGCAAAATTTCGGAACAGGGATTACAGATTATCGAAACCCTCACCTAGCTGAAGCAATGAAAAATTTAGGATACGTTCAAAGATTTGGGATCGGCATTGCAACAGCTCAAAAACAACTCCAAAAGAACGGCAATCCACCAGCCGAGTTTATTGTTGATGATTCCTATGTGTTAGTTATCATGAGGGGTAAATCGTGAGCGTACCAATTGTTGCTTTTTTCAATAACAAAGATGGTGTGGGTAAAACATCTTTGGTATATCATCTGGCTTGGATGTACAGAGATTTGGGACTGCGAGTAGTTGCGATCGATTTAGATCCTCAAGCTAATTTGACAGCAGCTTTCTTGGATGAAGATCGACTCGAACAAATTTGGGAGGCGGACAACAAAGCTAATACAGTTTTCCGGTGTATTCAACCGTTAATTAGAGGAGTAGGTGATATTTCGATCCCAGTATTAGAACCGATCGAAGATGGATTGAGTCTATTATGTGGCGATTTAGATCTATATGGATTTGAAGATGATTTGTCGTCAGAGTGGCCTGGATGCCTCGATCGTAAAGAAAGATCGTTTAGAGTAATTTCAGCTTTTTGGCGACTAATTCAACAATCGATCGATCTCCATGAAGCGGACGTTGTTTGTGTAGATTTGGGGCCTAACTTGGGAGCAATCAATCGTGCTGCATTAATTGCGGCTGATTATGTGATTGTCCCATTAGCTCCAGATCTATTCTCATTGCAAGGGCTAAAGAATTTGGGGTCAACTTTGAACCGTTGGCGAACTGAATGGCAAGAACGAATTGCTAAAAATCCCGTTTCCACGTTAGTTTTACCAATCGGAAAAATGCAGCCAGTCGGTTATGTAGTCCTTCAACATGCCGTTCGGCTCGATCGACCAGTAAAAGCTTATGAAAAGTGGATTGCACGTATTCCCAAAACTTATAGTGATAAAGTCATTCAAACAACCGTAGAAGTTCCAACTAAATTGTCCGACGATCCTAACTGTCTGGCATTACTCAAACATTACCAGAGTCTAATGCCAATGGCTCAGGAAGCTCGAAAAGCAATGTTTCAACTCAAACCAGCAGATGGTGCAATCGGTGCCCATAGTAACGCTGTAAAAGGGGTCTACTGGGATTTTAAGCAGCTAGCTGAGAAAATAGCTCAACGGACACATATTGGCAATTTACCAGATGAGTGGAAAAGTTAAAATCTAGGATTATTAACGTCTTACCAACTGCCTAAATACTCAGACATTTATCTAAAAATAATAGGAGATCGATGAGCATAACTATTGCTAAATGGACGATCGAGCAGTATCACAACCTCGTCAATGCAGGTATGTTAATCGATCGCCGAGTAGAATTATTAGTAGGAGATATCATCGAAATGTCACCAGAAGCAATGCCCCATGCAGTATATTGTGGTGATGCTGTAGATTATCTCAAACAATTGATTGGAGATAGAGCCAAGGTACGCGAAGCTCACCCGATTACACTACCCAATGATTCTGAACCAGAACCAGATATTGCAGTGGTGATGCTTGCCCAACATCGATATTTAGACCACCATCCCTACCCAGAAGATATATACTGGCTGGTTGAATATGCCGATAGCACCCTCACAAAGGATCTAAATATTAAGCAGCGAATTTATGCCGAAGCGGGGATTCTCGAATACTGGATTGTGAATTTACGATCGTCAGAACTAATTATATTTCGTGGGGCGACTAATGTTGGCTACGAAACGGAAACTAGATTAGCTACAGGTAATATTTCACCATTATCTTTTCCTAATATTGACATTGAAGTCAGCCGATTATTTAGTTGATCGATTGGTAATTTAGTCAAGATCTGTCTGCATATTTCAACCTGCGGTAATGCTCAAACATGCGATTAATTTGGGATGGCACGAGCCGAGTGAGCGAAAGATTAGGAATTTCTTGCTCTCCAAAAAAAATATCTCTGTAGTCTCAATACTTTTGGTGGGCATTCCACATATATGTGGGGGATGAGACAGTCTCTCATAATTATTGGTATAGCTCTCATAAATTTTTGAATGTGTGGGATAATTAGCGACACAACCTAAGCATGAGCAATAGATATGAATCATAGATTGAAACCTAGCGATAGTTGGACTGTGCCTGTTCGGAAATTGATGGGCGGACTAGCTTTATCATTGGCAGTCTGGCTCACTGGCTGCGTTTCGCCACCCGATTCGGCTCAAAAACAGCCACCTGACAACAACCCTACAAGTCCCGCTCAAACAGATCGCCAGGTGGTTTTGGCGACATTCACGGTGCTAGCAGACATGGCGCGTAATGTTGCAGGAGATAAAGTGACGATCGAATCTATTACCAAACCAGGGGCAGAAATCCACGGTTATCAAGTTACACCCAGCGATCTACAACGGGGTCAAAAAGCCAGTTTAATCTTGGAAAATGGCTTAAACCTGGAGCGTTGGGCAGATAGATTTTACAACAGCTTACCCAAGGTTCCTCACATTACGTTAAGTGATGGATTCCAACCCATCAATATTGAAGAAGATGCTTATCGAGGTAAACCCAATCCTCATGCCTGGATGTCTCCACAAAATGCTTTGATTTACGTTGAGAATATCCGCAAAGCCTTAGTGAAGCTCGATCCTGTTAATACTAGCACCTATGATACAAATGCTAAAAAGTATAGCGAAGAAATTAGAGCAATCGATCTAAAGCTCAAAACAGCGATCGCTGCTATTCCACCAGAAAAACGCTACATCGTCAGTTGTGAAGGCGCATTTTCTTATATTGCCCGTGACTACGGTTTGAAAGAAGTGTATCTGTGGCCAGTAAATGCCGAACAGCAATCCACCCCCAAACAAGTCGAGAAAGTAATTAATACCGTCAAAGCCAACAAGATTCCAGCAGTATTTTGTGAAAGTACCGTCAGCGACAAAGCCCAGCTTCAGGTGGCAAAAGAATCAGGGGCAAAGTTTGCCGGAGTATTCTATGTGGATTCTCTATCTCCAGCAGATGGCCCAGCATCGACATATCTCAAACTGTTAGAATATAATGTTAACACTTTAATCAAAGGTTTGGAGAGCAAGTAAGCTGTTGGGAACTGAAATTAGATATTTGTCGATTATAAGTACTAAATTGACAAATTGAATCCAAACCCGATCTAATTCTACTCTACCTCCCAATCTCACCATTCAATTTAGTTGCACGATAGCTTGGAGCGAACCTATGGATAATATTAGTATTGATGTTGAAAATGTGACGGTTGCCTATCACGGCAAAATAGCATTGCACGGTGCCAACCTAAAACTCCAGTCGGGGACTATTTGCGGATTGGTGGGAATGAACGGTTCGGGAAAATCAACCTTGTTCAAGGCGATTATGGGGTTTGTCAAACCAGCCACTGGTAGAATTTTGATTAATGGGCTGCCGATTCATCAGGTGCAAAAACAGAATTTGGTGGCATATGTACCCCAATCAGAAGAGGTGGATTGGGATTTTCCAGTTAGCGTTCATGACGTAGTGATGATGGGACGCTATGGTTATATGAATCTGCTGCGGATTCCCCGATCTAATGACAAAAATGTGGTGAAGGAAAGTCTGGAGCGAGTAGAAATGTGGGAGATGCAAAATCGTCAAATTGGCGAGTTATCTGGGGGACAAAAGAAACGGACTTTCTTTGCACGAGCATTAGCACAACAAAGCACAGTTTTATTGTTAGATGAGCCATTTGCTGGAGTTGATATCAAAACCGAGAAGATGATGATCGATCTACTGATCGGATTGCGCCAGAAGGGTTATACGATTTTGATTTCTACTCACGATCTGGCATCGATTAGGACTTTTTGCGATCGAGTCGTATTAATCAATCGGACAGTTTTAGCATATGGCAAGACTGCTGATGTGTTTACAGAGGAAAACCTATCCCGAACATTTGGCGGTTCGATCGGCGATTTATCTCTTGCTAAGAGTCTATTAGCTAGAGAAGAATTAGAAGATATTTAGATCGATCTGCTAAAATTCTAAATTTTATAAATAAATTTCTACTGTATTTAGATCGGGGGTAATAATGGATTTAGTTGAGTGGTTTAGCGCGCCTTTACGTGCTGAATATATGCAGAAGGCAATTTTGGTTAGTGCCTTGGTAGGAGTCGTTTGTTCGGCTCTTTCTTGCTATATGACGTTGAAAGGATGGGCATTGATGGGCGATGCTGTTTCCCATGCGGTGATGCCAGGAGTAGTAGTTGCTTATATTCTAAATATTCCCTTAGCAGTGGGTGCATTTGCTTTTGGGGTAGGTTCGGTAATTGCGATCGGATTTATCAAGGCAAAGACGCGAATTAAAGAGGATACGGTAATTGGATTGGTATTTACAGGCTTTTTTGCCTTGGGTTTAGTCTTAATTTCTAAAGTTAGAAGTTCTGTCGATCTAACACATATTTTATTTGGCAATGTCTTGGGTATTTCTGATGATGATATTATTCAAACTGTGATTATTAGTATTATTACTCTAGCAACACTAGCAGTTTTACGCAAAGATTTAATTTTATTTTGCTTCGACTCGACTCATGCTAGATCGATCGGTTTAAATATTACTTTTCTCTACTATGTTTTATTATCTTTACTCTCACTTACAGCCGTCGCTGGACTCCAAACAGTTGGCATTATATTAGTGGTAGCAATGCTGGTAACTCCAGGTGCAACAGCATATTTATTGAGCGATAATTTCGACCATATGACCCTAATTGCCATGGCAAGTGGGGTGTTTTCTAGTGTGATGGGAACTTATGTCAGCTATCATCTGGATGCTTTTACTGGCGGCTGTATTGTCGTGATTCAAACGTTATTATTTATGGTGGCGATGATTTTTGCACCCAAACATGGTTTACTAGCCAGAGGGCGAAATGCCAAAGCGATTAGTAGTTGAAGATCTCGACTAATGAATAAGGATTTAATGGCGTTGCTGAATACATGTATGATTTATCATTGTGCGATTGCTAAGATTCAGAGCATGTCCATATCATGATATGGACATGCTCTGAATTCATACATCAATTCACCAACGCGGTTCGCCAGATGACCGAATATCCGCTCGAATCTACCCATAACTATATCCATCCTTTTTATGTACACATTTAAAAGCACTTAAAGCTCCTCCAATTCTTTGTTTTCCAATCCTCACTTCTAGTCGAGTCGCTGATTGCACTACCACTCGTCCTCTCTCTCCTGTTG
>JANOPX010000249.1:0-14453 GCA_031422115.1 Chamaesiphon sp. VAR_4_metabat_408
TTTTATCCTAATCTAAATATTTCAATTGTAACATTAGGCTAACGCTGGTTTAGTCTTTTGTCTGCGTATCTATTTTTAAAACAAGTAACAAATCAATCTAAGTACTTGTCGTGAAAACTGAAGTGCGGAATGTGGGTTAGAAACAATTGGGACGAACATTTGGATCGCCTTTATCCTATATCCACTCGTTTGGGTCGCCGAGAAAATTCATTATCGCGCGCTTAATTTGGGCTAGAAGTGCCATCACCGCCTACCTTGATCCAGTGACGGGAATATCCGAGCCGCTTAATCGTTGAGTCGTCATGCCAATCTCAACACACTCAATCGCTACGACGGGAATCGTCCTAAATATCAAGCGGTTGCTACTAATATGCTGGCAGATTTAGTTTAGATTTATCCTAGTCTTGAAGATCATATTAGTTTTCCACCTCTGGACATCGGGGTAGATCTGTGGGCTTTTCGATCTCAAACCTCAAAATTTAGGAATTGCCTCTAATCATTGTCTGGTATAAACTACAGGAAAAGCATATACCGCTAATAAGGCTTAGTGGTACGTGTGTAAGGGGGTGTGGGGAGGGTGGGGAGGAAGTAATAAGTAATAAGTAATAAGTAATAAGTAGTAGGCACTACAAGTTACGAATCATTAGGGGGATAGAAGTAAGCCCCAATGTGGACTTTGGTTAAAAACTCTGGTCTGATTTAACGTAAAATTTTAGATACCTGCCTTACGTTAGAGTGCCCAGATTGAATGAACTAAATCGCACTGCTACCACCTCTAACTCAAACATCCCATCGGCACCTTTTCATCTCAATGCTGATGAATTACTGGCGGCGTTTACTAATTTCCTCCAATTCGATGTTGGCTCTGGTGGTGCTAGTGCTGAGACGATCCGTACCTACTGGTGTGAAGTCCGTTACTATCTGCACTGGTGCGAGACAAACCAGCTTCAACCTTTGACTGTCACTAGGGATACCATTAAAATCTATCGCCATCATCTCGTTTCCAAGAAATATAAACCTGCCACCATTTCCCTCAAATTAGTCGCTGTGAGTCGAATGTACGATGCGGCGATGGAATATGGTTTGTTGATTTCTAACCCTGCTTGGGGTGTTAAACCCCCCAAGCAACGCAGCGATCCTGCCGAACGGATTACTTATTTAACGGCGGAAGAGGCGACGGCTTTTCTTCAGGCTCCTTTACTCCAACCTACATCCCTCAAGACTCTACGCGACCAACTTTTGTTGGGAATTATGACTTTGGAGGGTGCGCGGACGATGGAGGTTCATTGCGCTAATATTGGGAATATCGTCCGTGGAGCGATGGGTGTGGGGATTACGGTGACTAGTAAGCAACAACAGCGGATTGTGCCTTTAATTCCCGAACTGGTGGAGTTGTTAGATGGTTATTTATTGGCTAGGAGGAAGGCTGGTTATAGTATTGCAGCGATTACGCCGCTATTTATCAATCTGTATAATCGTCCGAAAAATTTAACGGACTCCGAGCAGGATTATCGGTTGTCGCGGCGGGGGATTAGAAAGATTGTGGATGGTTATCTCAAGACTCTCAATCTCAAGTATGGGGAGGGACGGACTTTATCGGCTCACTCATTGCGACATACTGCGGGGACTCTGGCGATTCAGAGTGGTGCGTCGTTGAGACAGGTGCAGGATTTACTGGGACATGCAGATCCTCGGACTACGGCGATTTATACTCATGTGGGGGATAGATGGGTGAATAATCCGGCTTTGAATTTGGGGATTAAGTTGAAGCCGGATTCGCAAACCTTGGAAGATGGGGAGAAGGATTGAGTTCTAGCAATAGTTTCAGACTGCTATTTGCTATGATGACAAAGGGACAGATTAATTGCCTGCTCCTGAATACAACTCTGCCCATACATATTAAGTTACCAAGTAACAAGGGGTATGCGCCCCTGCCTCCCCTTGTGCGATAGTTGTTAAGACATACCGTTTGAATCCCTGTCTCAATAACAAACTTATTACTTATTACTTATTACTTAATCAAATGGCTACTGCTGGAAAATTAGAACTCATCATCAAAATTAGCGAACTTCCCGATGTCAAAACCGTGGAAAACGGTTGGCAATACTTTGAACTAGACTGTGGGGGTCGAATCGTGACTGTGACTGTTAAACCTAAAATGTTTAAAAAGTTGACGGAGGCTCAGGCAAATTTCCCCATGTGGGCAGGCGCAATTGCTGGAGTGATGGGTGAAGCGACTCCCACTGGGTTTATTTTGGAAAATCCGAACATCCAGGTGTTTGAAAGGAAACCGAGAGCTGAAGCAGCTCCTGCTGAGTGATGGCGACGTAAGAGAATTGGCTAACCATTCAAAGGTTAGTTAGCTTATTTATATCTTTTGAATAGACAGGGGTTGACTAATTGTAAAAAAATTGCGGTTTTCCCTAAAAAATGTACCCAATTGAGCTATTCTATGGGAACTATTATTATTGTTACTATTTGAAATAGTGTAATAATTCACCACACATCCCCTTACACCCTAAAGTTATGGCGACCACAATACAATACATCGGGTCTGACCCCTAATAGACGAAACCCGCCTAGCAATATATCTGCTAAAGCGGATCTCCCAAATATTGGTATGAAGTCTTTCATTCTGTCTTATGTTTTAGCAGGACTCTGACAGTTTGACTCTTCATAGCTAACGCTAAGTTGCTCTAATCTTAACCTAAAGGAGGTGCAACTAGTCAAATATTTAAGAATTTATCAGCATTTATCTCGCTACCCTTGCTCAAATGACCAGTTTCCGCCAAACATTAGCTTTATCTCCACTACACTGCTTCAACAGCAGATGCAGTATGGTGTTCGCTCTTGGCATCCTCCAACTTTTTGGTGGTTAACTAAATCTTTGTCTCAGCCAATTGGCGTACTGTTAAATTTTAAATCTCGTTAGATCGGTATTTGGAGAATTCTCCACTGACTCCTTTGTCAGCCAGCTTTAGTTTTATTCCCAGGCGGGTTCCACCCCTACACACACTAATGGAACCCCCAAATGAAAAATTTTATCGACCCTCGAATAAATCCAGACTCTACATATTTCCGCTCAAAATCCCCCACCAGCTTCGCTACTCTAACTGGGGAGGGTTGCTAAATGAAAATCTGGCAATCGATAGTCTCTAAACTCCAAGTCCCCAGTTACGCAGTAGCTTTTGAAATCGCTACCGCTACGGGATATGGTACTGAATTTTCCGATGCTTTTAAGTACAAAAATATTAATTCTCCCAAAGATTGCTACGAGTGGGATAAGTGGCGGACTCAGTTTCCGATTATCCCTACCTATGCTGAGTACCTAGCTTGGAATACTCGAAATGGGGGCGAATCTGCAAATCCTAAGTCCAATATTACTTTTACTCAAGGACTCAAGATTGCTACTTACTATCACCTGGCGAGTGAGTGGCGAGTCTTTTTCGCAGATCCTCAGACTAGTAGCTGTTTTTGGGATTGGTCTAAATCTTATCCCCAAATTACCCAATCGGGTTGTTCTAAAATTCTGTACGATATTCCCATCACTGAATGGGCAGATTTCCGCCATGAGTGTATCGAGGGGAGTGGGATTAGTCCAGGGATATTCGCCCTCAATACTCGCCATATCGTTAATAGCAATCTCAAAGAGATCCAACATTGGGATGATTCAGGCAATAACAAATTAGAAGTACTAGCCGCTCTTAATATTCCCACAGCAACCTTCTACGGGTCAACTGATGGCGTAGAGTGGAATCGCCCTGAGCTGCTATTTGGTGGGGCACTCAACGCCTTTGTATCCCCTCACAGTGGATTTTTCAATGCTAAACCTCGCCGCGCTCGTCGAAGAGCTGGCTCGACTAAGTATCCAAAGTACGAAGCTCGTCGCAAAAATCGTGGGAACAGGGTTATTCGCCCTGCTGTCAGTCAGGCTGCTTGCGACAGACTCGTGGCTAAATTCAATTTAACTATTCCCGTTACTTGCGAGACTTATTGGCAAGTTGTATTGGCTAACCCCGATACTATCCCAGTGCGGATTCTGGCTCACGAGAATTGGGCAGCCAGAGATGTCCAAAATGGTCGTCCATCCGTGGCAATTCTCGATAAGAATCCTCGTTCTGTCTCTGGTGGTGAAGAGCTGCTAGAGCTGTTGCCAGCGATGGCATCGAGTGGTGCATCGAAGCTGACATTATACATCGATGTTGAGGAAGGTAATAAGGTTTTCTTCCCTGCTGTTGACCAAGCAGCCTGTGATAAATTAATGGAGAACTTCAGTCTCACCTTTCTGGTTACGCCGGAGAACTATTGGAAGGTGGTACTCGCAGATCCTAAGATCTCTCTAGCCATCACAGAAGGGGCTAAGAAGGCTCTTAGTTTAATTTGTGAAGGTTTTCCTGCTGTTGCTGTTTTAGGGGTCGGGAATTGGTCGGTAGCGGGCAGTAAGTACCCTCGACTGTTGCTGCCGGAACTAGAATTGTATGCTCATGATGGACGAGCGGTTAATGTATTCTACGACCAGGATGACCCATTACAGTTTAGAACGGTCAATAATGTCCGCGCTCAAGGGTATCAATTAGTTGGTGCGCTCAACAAAGCTGGGGCGAAGGCTCAGTTAATGGCTTGGGATTGGACGATTGGCAAGGGTATCGACGATGCTAAGGTGCGGTTGGTTGCATCCGGTGAAGATTTTGTGGAGTGGTTGTTTGCGACGGTTAAATATTCCCGTCACCATCTCACTTATGAGCAAATCGCCAATCTTTACAAGATTTCGCCCAAACGGTTATTCGAGCGGGATACGGTGGGAGACAGAATTGAGTTTGCGATCTCACCTACTCCAGGTGCAATAATTTCCCTCATCGCCCATACTGGATCTGGGAAGACTTATCGCCTAGCCGAGGCAATTAAATTTTGCCAATCTAACCAGATTTTCGCCCTCTTTCTCACGCCTACTAATAAACTGGGCAAACAAGCTGCGGCAAATCTGGGACTTCCTCACCGTAATTCCCATGAGGATATTGGGGAGGTAATGAGGGAGGCTGAAAGACTAGGGGGAATGGTAATGTGCCCTGATTCCATCCAACATTTCCGCCGTTGGCACCACCAAGCTACGAAGAAAAATCTGGGGGTACCAATCCCGTTTGCGGTGTTCTGCGATGAAGCGGCAAAAGTAGGCGAACATCTGACTACTGGTACGACCCTGGGGGATAAATATTCGGAGATTAATGAGTCGGTTGCGCTATTAATTCAAGAGTCCCAATTTACGGTACTGGCTGAGGCGAGAATCTGTGAGGCTGATTTAGTTGCTTTCGAGCGGATGAGTGGTGGCAAGAAGGTGGTGCTTTACCGCCATAGTCGCGTGACTGGTAAGCGGAAGATTAAGCTGCTCATGGGTGCAGCGGCGACAATTGTTACCAGTTTGGAGGCTGAGGTACTCGAACGTTTGGGTAAGGGTGAGAAGGTACTGATACCTGTGGATAGTCAACTTCAGGGTGAGAAATTGGAGCGGTTGATTCAGGCTAAATTCCCCGATTTGAAGGGGATGCGGAATGATGCTCACACATCTTATCTGCCAGATGTGGACTATCTCACGACGAAACCGAACGAATTCCTCGCACTGCACCAGTTGGATTATTTGATTTATTCTCCCGCCTGTAAAGCAGGTTGGGATTTAACAGGTTTCTGGGTGGATGCTGTGGGTGTCCAACATGAGTATAAGTTTGACCATATTTGTGCCTTCCTCAACGTCTTACCCACCTCAGATCATATCCAAATTATCGGTCGATATCGACCGAATATTCCGATGACGATCTCAGTACCCGAACTAATCTCATTAGGACTTGAGGAAAATTTGGGCAAGAAGGCTCTCAAACTAGCACGGGCGAGGGAGATTGAATTTAATGAGTTTATGTGCGAATTAGTTGGCAAACGACCGCCAATGAGCTTGCTACAAGAGACTGTAGACGATCTCCACGTTCATAATACCGTGCGAAATGCTTTGGAGAAATCGATCGCCCGTTATTCCCTGATGCGAAGGCTCCAAGATGATGGACACATAGTTTCCTTAGAACGTATCTCTCTAACTACATTATGGACGACAGACCCGGAGTATTATGCTGTCCTCAAACAGCTTCAACAGCTTGGTAAGGAGATTAAGGAACATATTATCGAAGACCGTGCTACGGCAATTTCGATACTGAGATTACGCCCAGAGGAAGAGACAGATATTAAAATTGCGGAGGAAATCGACCGGAAGGAAGCTTCAACGCCCCAAGAACGAGCACAAGCTGCTAAGATTCGACTGCGACGAAGATTTCCCCAGATTGGGGCTAACCACGACGCGAACGTCAATTTAGACGACTCTCGTGAGGTTTATCTAATTATCCGCAAACACTATAAATTAGCCAATGGTGCTGACTTATATTGCAAGCTATTATTCCGCGATTTAGTCAAGTACCAACAAATCGAGCGGAATGGGGCATTGCTCAAAGAGAATCTTGTCGCCGCTCACCACTTGCGGCACGATTTCCAGCGGGTAGAGCTGCTACATCACAGTAAAATCTTAGATCTGCTCGAAGGTGCCTATTCTCATCGTTGCCCCGAAATGGTCGAACTCAAGCGTTACTGCTTGCACAATGCCCAACTATTCAAGCAGTACTTTGGATTTAATTTCACGGAGATCGAAGATAGTACCAAGATGTACTGCTCTCTCTTGGGTAAAATTGGGCTGGAGACTACCTATACCCGCCCTGGCACTGATACTGGGCGCGTCCGGTTCTATCGCATTCTGGATTTAGAGACAGCCCAGTCCCAACTCGATTTCTATTATGGGCGATTGTCGGAGCTAAGTGACAAACACGAAGTCAAATCTCTACGGTTTACTGAGCTAGAAGTTAAGTATACAGACCAATTAGCTAAAGCAAATGCGACGAAGGTAAAAAACCAAGGTAAGAACCAAGCTAACCTCAATCGAGTAAAGATGACAAAATGTCACTTGCCGAATTTACCGCTGGAAGTTCGACAATTTGCCACAGCAGCCCGAACGCTGGAGCGGGTTGAGAATTTATCTGCTCGGATTAACAGGCTAAATGCCAGGATAGATTCTCTCAATCGGCATATTTCCGAATGGAATGATAAATTTGACTCGCTTAAAATAGCTCAAAAACTTCGGGCTGCTGCTAAAGTCCGGTTAGAAGCTGCGTCCAGTAAACTACTATTACTAGATTCTAATAAGCAATTAGTGGACGTAGTTATTCCAGCACCAACCATAAAAATTGAATCCGAACAGTTAAATCTGACATTGCCGCGATATTTAGACTGATTTCGGATTGACTTAAATTGAAATAACGACCCACTTTAAGAAGGTCTAGCTTTGTGGTGGCTATTTAAGAACTCACAAATCTTAGTCGAGCGAGTTTGCAGTAGTATTTCCCTTGAGATTGTACTTTTCTTCTACAAATTGAATTGAGATCGAGCGTCCCAAATTACGGGAAAGAACTTCCGTTAATTCTGGAATTTTCCCCTCAGCAAGATTTCTCATGGTTCGTTTCACTTCGATCGTGACTAAATCATTAGTAACTGATTTAAGTTTCGCATATCCTTTAAAGAGAGAATTAGTAGATGGTATAAGTTGACTCAGAACACAATCCCATAATTCATCAATAATGAGATTTTCACCTTGAATATTCTGAGTATTTAATTCTTTTTCGGCATTGTACTTATAATGCACCCATCCAGGTTTATACTCAAATGCTGTTGCGATCTCTTGCCATACCCATTTAGGTGTAGGCATTTCATCTAATAGCTCTGTTGCCCACTTTTTGGTTCTTAGATCGTATGATTCATAGTGAATCAACCGCTCCACTATGAATCGCCAAATTTCTTTGGCAGAACTTGGGGAATTGAATAACTCAATATCATAGTATTCACGAATTAAAAGTCTGACTCCTTCTATACTGAGGTCGTCTAAAAGTGGGGATTCGATGAAAAATATATATTTGTGATCTTCAAGGTTTCTAAGACGGTCTATAGCATCCTCTCTCGATTCTATGTTCACCACCGATCTAATTCTTTCCCATTCTTGTCTTCTATTCAAACCTGCCAATGCTAATTTTCGCTTGAGTGCATTTTGTTCGGTCTTAATTTTTTCTAGTTCTTTGATTTTCTCTGTTTCAAGTTTACTATTTCTTTTGTTGAGTATAGCCGCACAATGATTGTCGTCTTCATTCTCCTCATCTTGTAAAGCCTTCATTATTCTTGCTGTTAGTTCTGCTATCTGTTGTTGAGCGATAGCTTTTCGCTCTTGTCGTCTATTATTTCGGTTGTTGAGAATAGCCTGTTCTGCGGCTGCTTGTTCTTGTTCTTGTTTTCGTAACCTTTGCTGTTCTTCATATTGTTTCCGTCGTGCTGCTTGTTCTTCTTGCAACTTGAGAGCGGCTTTCTTTTGTCTTTCTGCTTCTCGTTTGTTTCTTCGCTTTTCTCGTTCGATCTCTTTTTGCTTTTGTCTTTTTGCCTCTCGTTCCGCAGCAGTGATCTCGAATAGATCTGTTTTATGAATTCCATGAAATTCATCAGCCCCCGAACATTCTTCCGAAGATTGAGACTCTTGCTCACTTTTTTCTACAATTGGTTGTCGATCTAAACTCCAATGCCTGTCGTCATCAGCGAAACCTAATCGTTCATAATTCTCAGTATGATCGAGAACGATTGCATATTCTTTGCCTGCCGATCTTCTTAATACTCGTCCCAACATTTGTAAATGTAATCCTAGTGATTGCGTAGGGCGGACAATTTGAACGCAATTTAACCCTGGAATATCTAATCCCTCACCAAACAAGGCTACGTTGGAAATAATCTTCAAGCTTCCATCGGCAAGTAACCCCAGCACCTCTTTGCGGTATTTGCGAGTAGAATTTGCATCTAAATGGATTGCTGAAATTCCTGCTCTATTGTAAGCCTCGACTATCTTTAACGAATGCTCGACGTTTACTGCAAAAACTAAACAAGTTCCATCTTCACCATGAATTTTATAGCTTTCAACTACGGTAGATGAAAGTTCTACAATATCATTCATCCCTGCAATATCACTCGCTGAAAAATCTCCGTCGATTATTCTGGCTGCTTGCCATTGCATCGGATTTCTATCTGTGAAAAAGCGATAATTACTTAGATATTGTCTTTGAATTAATTGTCTGGTCTGAATCCCTGGCACTAAAACATTATAAAAGTCGGCAAATTCTTTTTTGTCATTTCTCATTGGAGTTGCCGTTACTCCTAGGATTTTTGTGTCTGGCAACTCAAATAATGAACTATATATATTTGATGGGCTTCGATGAGCCTCATCGATAATGATTAGATCGAAGTTGCCAATTATATCTAAACGATTGATTAAGGACTGAATACTGGCTGACTGTAAATCAAGATTATAATCTGGCTTATACCCAGCTTTTATCAGTCCGCAACTTGATTTGCACCATTTTTCCAGACTTTTTGCATTCTGTAAAACTAGCTCTTCTTTATGAGCAACAACAAGAACTCTCAAATTATCAGAGATAAATTTTTTAGCTATGCTGGAAAAAACACTTGTTTTGCCTCCACCTGTCGGTAGTTGCATTAAGATCTTTTCAGATCCTTTTTCCCATGCTCGAAAAACTCTATTTTCTAAGCTGGCTTGATATCTTCTGAGTTCCAATTTCTCTTCTGTAGATATTTCCATTATTGAATGTCAATTATTGCTCGGATTTTACCTAAGACAAATGAATCCGCTGCTTGCTTCATTTTCATGGACAACTGGGCGGGTGCCCCTCTGGCCTTTGTGACCCGCCCAGTTGTCCAGTGGGGAACCCGTCAAGGGCAAATGAATCCGCTGCTTGTCAGTCAGGCAAACAACCTGGAAGGGTACACCTCCAGGTCGTTGGCGTTGGCGATAGCCTGCCGTAGGCACAGCCTTCCCGTTCGCGGAGCGTCTGCCTTAGCAGAAGGGAGTTGCGTCGCTGGTGCAACCTATGGGTCGGAAACCTCCGTGTGGTTGCATCCGCTCTTTGAGATGGAGTTTGAATCCCTGTTTCAAAAACTAACTTATTACTTATTACTTATTACTTAATCAAGTATTCCCTTATTTTACAATAATTTCATCGATCGGCCAAATAACTGAAGTCATTAGTCGATCGCCATCGGCATACTGGAAGGATTACATGTGGGCGGATATCGATGACTGAGGACGATCTGACTGGAGATACTTGGGCTGAAGAAGTAGATGACGAACCGATCGTGCCTAAAATGGTTGGAAACAGTGCGCTCTCGCGGAGCCTCTACCGCGATCCTGCTCTAGCCGAAGCGATCGGCCGCGAACAACTGGGGCTGACTCAAATGGTGACTAGATATCAAAACCTGAGTGACGATCCCGTCTATGAAATTCTGGAAATGACCAGAAATATCACTACAGTTGTCGGACAGGTCTATACAAATATTCCGGTCTTAGTCTCTGATGCGATGAGTGAAAGTGCGGCAAATATCGAGAGTCGGGTGATTCTGGCTGTACGGCAAAGTAGTAGACCGATCGATCTAGAGCCATTAACTGCTCAATTAACAGCGGTGAGTGAGGTTGCGGCTAAAAATACCAGCACCCAACTCGAAGCTCAAACAGTCGTCCTCAAAAGCATTGCGCTCAAGCCACAAAAAATCCCCTATATTTTCTACGCCAGTGTGGGTGTGGTTGGATTAGCGAGTCTGCTGGCTTCTGCTTTCACCTGGAAGACAGTCAACGAAAGGATGATATTAGCTGAGTGGGTAGCTACTCCCGATGGACAGTTAGCTAAAGCGATCGTCACCGCAAATAAAGGTCGGTTA
This sequence comes from Chamaesiphon sp. VAR_4_metabat_408, assembly GCA_031422115.1. Lineage (GTDB taxonomy): Bacteria > Cyanobacteriota > Cyanobacteriia > Cyanobacteriales > Chamaesiphonaceae > Chamaesiphon. The sequence goes on from JANOPX010000249.1 coordinate 10,846, forward strand.
GATCGAAGCTGTAAAGATACTACCCGTAAACTGGACAAAAAAGTCAAGATTAATGGGATCGATCGGGACAAAATTTGCTTTGTAGCGATTCCCTAGTCATCTTGTCGGACAACCTTGGCGCGGATTGTCTTGTATGCCTTTGCGATCGGATTCAATTACCGAGGAAAGGCAGAAGTACGAAGGCAGAAGGCAGAAGGCAGAAGTACGAAGGCAGAAGGAATAAAATACATTTTTTGCTCGTCACGCCATAGGGGTTTACCCTAAATTTATTTATGGGGATTCCTTCTGCCCTATGCCTTCGTACTTCTGCCTTTTTACCTTTTAAATAATGCTTTCAAGTTAAGTCATTTGGCGAATCTCGATCGAACATTTCTTCAGTTAACTTTGATGGAAAGCAACCTGAGCAATATAGAGACGATGACCATGACCAAGTATAAATCCTCAGAACGGTACAGAGCCGAAGAACCAGAAATGGGGGCGTTCGATAAGTTCTATTATTCTTTCTCAACCGAATTCTGGTTAATCGTGGCTAATTTAGTCGTAGTTACTAATTGGTTTATGCACCCTGAAAGTTTAGGAGCGATTTTATTACTCGCTTTTGGGTTGGGATTAGCGATTATTGCAGTTCTGCGTACCAATCGCCGAGCGCAACAGTTATTCCGTCAGTTCAACCGTGATTATCGCAACAGTGGTCTACTGATGCTAGTTCTAGGATTAGCGATCGGCGTAACTGTATTTAACTTTGCGACCGATCCTAGTCATGCTTTAATTTTGACGACTAGTGGACAAGCTGGACTTACGAAACTTTTGGGAGGAGGAAATACTGCGGCTGCTGCTAATGCTACTGGTATTGGAGCCGTAATCACTAATCTTTTTCTACTTTTCAAAGCTCTCTTTTTCATTAGCTTTATGTGGGCATTATACAAAAGCTATGAAAAATACACAGATCAAGCAGATTTATCTGATGTTATTAAAACTCCATTAATTTTACTATTAGTTGTGGGAGTTATTGACGGTGCTGCTGGAGTATTCCTGCCTTAGTAACATCTCTAACAAAATATATCAATTTTACCAAAAGCTCTAATAAAACCTATAGCCATCGATATTTCTACAACCAACCTAAATCATGGCTATTCGCGTTAACCGAGTCCTCAGTAAAAAACAGAATATAGCAGGGATACCCGCAGATATATTTTTGCCAGTTATTGCTTTCGATACCGTAGTAATGATTTTCCTCTGCTTGATGTTCGGGCTTCCCGCAATTCCGATCGCTATTTTCTGCTTAACGACTAATATTGTCTGGGCAATCTTAGTTGCTAAAGGTGTCTGGCGGTTCCTGGGCACCTTCTATCACCCACCGCGTTACTACCGCAGAAACGTCCACTACAGCCCCTTCCTACAAGAGTTATTAGATCGTGACAGTCGCCCAAGCCAAAAAAGTCAAAAAAGTAAAGTCAAGAAAAGACGTACTCATCCCCGGACGGGGCAAAGAGCAAGTCGTTCCGCTCGAAGACGCATTTAGTCTAGTCTGTCATATTCAATTTGCTGCTGAGGGACGGGAGTTTGGGGCGTACTTATTGCGCTGGAAGGAAACTAAATATCGATTGGTATTCGGGTTCGATTGCGATGGGATTCACCCGAATTTGCCCGATCTTCAGATGGAGTCGGTGTACGACCAGATTTCTAACGGTTTTAAGGATCTGCCTGAGAATGAACTGCTAACCATCCACATGCGCTCGTTTGTGGATGATACTGACCGCACCACCTACCTAGCTGGATTAGTTTCTAAAACAGCTAATCCCGTTCTGAAATACTTCGCTACTAGCGATCTCCGCCGAACCGAGATTTTGAGCCAGAAGAAATTACGCAAAGGCAAGACACTGAGAATGTTTGCGACCTATTCTTGGGATTCAGATAAAGATGCTCAAGACGATCGGGTTGAGAAGTTGACTAAGGGTTTTCTCAAGGCTCTGGGCAATTTTTCTGGGGCTGAGAAAATCAAGAAGAGTCAAGAGTTTTTCGCTTTCCTCGAAGCAGGATTCAATGCGTTCTTACTCTGGGAGCAAATCTTTACAAATAAGATGGGATTGACTGTTCGGGCATTATCTGCCGAGCAGTTATGGTCTGATTTATGGTATCGCTACAACTCCACTCCCTGTATCCCCGTACCCCAGAAATTAATCTTCGATCGCCAGTCCATTAAAGAAGAAATTAACAGTAAGATCCACGCGCTCTCGCTTTTGATGTATCGGGAAGAATCCGTGCCCACCGCCGACTATCGGTGGCTCCGCCTTAAAAATAAATTTATCGGTTTACTGGCACTATTAGATCAGCCTGACTCGTGGGAAAACGAGCGGGATGCCATTAACTACTACTGGAATAAACTGAGCGAGGATTTAGTTTCGGATGTTTCGATTGTCACGCAGTTGAGCAAGATTAGCCAGACTGAGATGCGTCAACAGTTGACCGATATGACTAAAGAGCAAATTTTTAAGGCAACTAAAGCCAACGAAGAAGGTGACATTAACGTCGGTGCGGCAATGGATCTCGATGAGGCTCTAGAAGCTCGTGCCTATCTCCACATGGGACATGTCGCCCTATCTTCATCGACAGTATTCATGGTCGAACGAGATACTGTTGATGAATTAGATCGGGCTTGTAAGTATCTAGAGAGCCTATTTTTATATCCCGCCAACCTACATCGGGAGAGTACTTATTTGTGGCGAACTTGGGCGCAAACTCAATCGATTTGTTGGACGAAGTTACTCGCCCATCCTTATAACCGTGTCGGCAAAGTATTCAGTGGTTATGTTCTTGGTACTGTGCCCCTGGCTCAAGTACGGACGATCGATCGGTCTGGGGTAGAATTCCTCTCTGATGATGGCGGTGTCCCGATCTATTTAGATATGGTGAATAAACACCACAATTTACTATTTCTTGCTACGACTAGATCTGGTAAATCGGTGACGTTGACTGATTTTGTGAATAATTTTTTGCTGAATAATGTTCCGGTGAGCATCATTGACTATCCGCCTACTGACGACGCATCAACATTTAAGGATTACTCAAAACTGCTAGGCGGAGCTTATTTCGATGTTGGTTCGGAAGCTGCCAATATTTTTGAGTTACCAAATATTGACCATTTAACTAAGGAACAGCAACTAGATCGACGTAAGGACTATGAAGATTTTTTACTCGAAATTCTGCTGGCAATGGTGATGGGGGCAGTCGTTCAAAACAATAAGATTAACGTCGATATCGTGCGATCGATCCTCGCCCTGGTGCTGGATAAGTTCTTTGATGACTTTGAAATTGTCTCTAGATATCGGAAAGCGCGGACGGAAGGATTAGGATCTAGAGAATGGGAAGCTTATCCGACTCTTCAAGATTTTGTCGGCTTTTGTTCGCCCGAACGCATTGCGTTGAAAACAGATCCCGATCAATTATCGGCACTGAATTTTGTTGTTACCCACATTCCGCACTTCAACTTTTACGACAATAAGTCCGTGGCTAAAATTAATTGAGAATTAGCTCCGCGATACCTGCAATATTAAAAGTTTCGCAAAATGAGCATGACAATTTACTAGTCTTTATCTATTTTTAAAAAC
>JANOPX010000250.1:0-6892 GCA_031422115.1 Chamaesiphon sp. VAR_4_metabat_408
CCCTCTCCCCCTCTCCCTATGTCTATCAAAAAAACCCTCTCCATCGCCCTATTAGTTTTTATCCCCATCTCCATTGCCGCGAAATATCTTCACTGGGGGGATCTGGTTGTATTTGGCACCTCAGCCTTGGCTATTATCCCCTTAGCCATCTGGTTGAGCACTGCGACGGAGGAAATAGCATTGGTGACTGGGCCAGCCGCTGGAGGGCTGCTGAATGCCGTATTTGGCAATGCCACCGAATTGATTATTGCATTAGTTGCGCTCAATGCTGGATTGGTGGAGGTGGTGAAGGCGAGTATTACGGGAACGATCGTCAGTAATCTATTGCTCGCGATGGGTTTGTCGATGTTTCTGGGTGGATTGCGATACAAGGAACAGGAGTTCAAACCGATCGTAGCGAAAGTCAGTGGCTCTTCGATGACTTTGGCGACGATCGCCATTTTACTGCCGACGATGGCTTATTATTCGGCGGGTAAGGTTGCTTCATTTGCGGTGGAGGAACTTTCGATCGCCGTCGCTATTATTCTCATCATAGTTTATGGTATGACGTTACTTTTTTCCCTCAAAACTCACAGCTATCTCTACGATGTTAGCGTCGCCGATTTGGATGCCGAAGCCAGTCCCCATCAACCAGATTTACGTCTGTGGGTGTCGATTCTTGTCGCTTCTACTCTCGCAGTCGCCTATGAGTCGGAGCTATTTGTCGGTGTAGTGGAGGAAGCTACCCAGGGTTTGGGTTTGACACCTTTATTTACAGGCGCGATTTTACTTCCCCTCGTCGGTGGTGCGGCTGAGTATGTGACGGCTGTGGGGGTCGCGATGAAGAATAATATGGATTTGTCTGTTTCGGTAGTGATGGGTTCTAGTTTGCTTGTCGCACTATTTATGGCTCCAGTATTAGTATTAGTTGGATTGGCGATCGGTCAACCAATGGATTTGAGTTTTAATGCGTTTGAAGTTGTCGCGGTAGCTATATCGGTAATTGTCGCCAATCTCATCGCTCTCGACGGTCGATCGAATTGGCTCGAAGGCGCGCTATTACTCGCAACTTATCTGATTTTAGCTGCGGCGTTTTATTTTCTACCGCTCTAAGATTTCAATTACAAAAATTAATGGTTAATTTGACTATTTGCCCATCGATGAAATAGAGTTGTCTAATATCGCAGATGAAATACTTGAAAATCCTCCCCTTCAAGGAATCTTGACTATTTCTAATGCTTTGCAATGGCGACTTCAGTACGCAAGGGCAATCGACCGCGCAGGGCAGGAAGAAGGTATAATTGCAGTTTATAAGGCTGCTGTATAATGCGTCTCATCAATCGAACAAAAGTAGAATATGGAGATTTTCAGACACCTTTAGAGCTAACTAAGATAGTCTGTCAACAGTTGATAAATCTAGGCATCAATCCTGATATCATTATCGAACCAACTTGTGGAATAGGTAATTTTATTGAGACAGCCACATATTTATTTCCATCAGCAAGTAAGATCGTTGGATTCGAGATCGATCGGTGTTATTTGGAACAATTCAAGCAAAAACAGCCATACCTGCAAAATCAAAAAATAGAACTTAAACATATAAATTTTTTTGAGTTCGATTGGTCGTCTTATATAGAAGGACTAAATGGAGAAATTCTATTACTAGGTAATTTTCCTTGGGTAACAAACTCACAGCAAGGGAATATCGATAGTCATAATCTCCCCCAAAAAAGTAACTTTCAGAATCATAAAGGTTTGGATGGGATTACGGGTAAGAGCAATTTTGATATCTCCGAGTGGATGTTAATTCAATCTATCCACTCATTACAAAATTGCGGTGGTAATTTAGCGATGTTGTGTAAAACTTCAGTCGCTCGAAAAATATTGAGTTATATCTATTCCCAAAATCTCAATCTAGCTAGTTGTACCACCTATAAAATAGATGCCAAAAAATATTTCGATGCGACTGTTGATGCTTGTCTATTAGTCTGTAGATTCGATCGAATTTCTAAAAACTATTTTTGTGATGTATTTGATACTCTAGGTAGCTTAGACTCTCATCGGATTGGGTACCGGAATAATACACTAATTAGAGATATTAATACCTTCGATCGATTAAGTAAACTATACGATCTTAAAGCTGGAGAAAAATGGAGATCGGGCATCAAACATGACTGTTCCAGCGTAATGGAGTTTCGGAAGATAAATGGCATCTTTATCAATGGATTGGGTGAATCTGTAGATATTGAAGAAACCTATTTATTCCCCTTACTGAAAGGCTCAGATATTGCCCAAAATAGAACTATGACTACCGATCGATATGTTTTAGTACCCCAAAGATTTGTGGGTGAATCGACTGATAGAATTAAAGATTTAGCTCCTCATACTTGGGCATATTTAGAGTTGCACGAACCTTTACTCAACAATAGAAAGAGTAAAATTTACTCGAACAATCCTAGGTTCTCGATCTTTGGTGTCGGTACATATACTTTTAGACCTTGGAAAATTGCAATTTGTGGACTCTACAAAAAATTAGCATTTCGATTAATTGGCAATCTAGATGATAAACCAACTATATTTGATGATACTGTCTACTTTCTCAGCTTTGACAATGAGGAAACAGCGTTGGCAACATTTACCCTTTTGACATCTCAATCTGCAATAGATTTTTATTCATCCTTAATTTTTTGGGATGAGAAACGCCCGATTAAATCTAGTGTTTTAAATGCTTTGAATCTCATGACTTTAGCTGAAGTTATATCGATCGGTTTAGCAACAACATCTAATATTAACCCTTAATTCCCTGAAGAATTCCCAACTAATTTACCGCGCAATTGTTTGATGCGATCGCGTAATGTAGCTGCTTTTTCAAAGTCTAAGTCTTTGGCGGCTTTTTTCATTTCTACTTCTAGTTGGACGATCGCATCGGGTATTTGTTCGAGGGATACTTCATCCACATGGGCGACGACTGCATCTATTTGTTGGGCATTCAATCGACGGGAGAAGTCGAGGAATTGGAGGATGGAGTTACCGCCTGTTTTGACGATCGATTGGGGCACGATCTTATTCAGCTTATTATGTGCTGATTGAATTCCCCGGCGACGATCGGTTTCATCGATGGCTGCAATCATACTATCAGTCATTTTATCTGCATACAAGATCGCTTGTCCATGAATGTGTCGAGCGGCTCTACCCATCGTTTGAATCAACGATCGAGTCGAACGCAAGAAACCTTCTTTATCTGCATCGAGGATCGCAACTAGGGAGACTTCTGGTAAGTCTAAACCTTCCCGTAATAAGTTCACCCCAATTAATACATCAAATTCACCATTGCGGAGAGCTTGGATGATTTCGATTCGTTCGATCGATTGAATTTCGGAATGGAGATAGCGGACTTTTATATCTCGCTCTTTGAAGTATTCGGTCAAATCTTCTGCCATTCGTTTGGTGAGCGTGGTAATCAAAACTCGTTCTTGGAGTTTGACTCGATCGCGAATTTCACCCAATAAATCGTCTACTTGCCCCTCAGTTGGACGGACGAATATTTCTGGATCGATTACTCCAGTTGGGCGGATTACCTGCTCGGCAATTCGATCCTCTGATAGCTCCATTTCCCAAGCTCCAGGAGTCGCAGAAACAAAAATACATTGATTTACCTTATCCCAAAATTCATCAGCCTTTAAGGGGCGATTATCTGCGGCACTAGGTAGACGAAAACCATGATCGATTAGAACTTGTTTTCTGGCTCTGTCGCCATTATACATCCCGCGAATTTGTGGAACAGTCACATGAGACTCATCAACTACCAATAACCAATCATCGGGAAAATAATCAACCAAACATTCTGGCGGATCTCCGGCATTCCGTCTGGCTAAATGGCGAGAATAATTTTCCACCCCATTACAAAAGCCCACCTCACGCAGCATTTCTAGATCGTACCGCGTCCGTTGTTCGATGCGTTGAGCTTCGATGAGTTTACTATTACCTTCCAGCTCGATTACCCGTTTTTGCATTTCAATATCGATATCATCACAGGCAAATTCCAAAGTATCTTTGGGCGTGACAAAATGCCGAGCTGGATAAATATTGAGACCGCTGACTGTGCTCAGAACTTCACTGGTTATCGGATCTAGATAACGAATTGCTTCAATTTCATCACCAAAAAATTCGACTCTGACAATTCGATCTTCGTAAGCGGGGCCGATTTCTACCACATCTCCCCGCACCCGAAAATTACCGCGTTTCAAATCTATATCATTACGGCTATATTGAACGGAAACTAATTGACGCAGCATTTCTCGTTGGTCGATTTCCATCCCCACTTTGAGCGGAATTGCTGCTTTGAGATATTCAGCAGGCGTACCCAAACCATAGATACAACTAATCGAAGCTACCACAATCACATCCCGTTGCTCGAATAGCGATCGAGTAGCAGAATGTCGCAACATATCGATTTCTTCATTAATTGCCGATGCTTTTTCGATGAAGGTATCGCTAACGGCAATATAAGCCTCTGGTTGATAATAATCGTAATATGAGACAAAATACTCGACGGCATTATGGGGGAAGAATTGCCGGAGTTCGTTGCACAATTGAGCGGCTAATGTTTTATTATGAGCTAATACTAGAGTTGGTCGGCTGTATTGGGCGATCGTTGCGGCGATCGTAAATGTTTTACCCGTTCCGGTGGCTCCTAGTAAGGTTTGAAACTTCTGTTGAGATTTTAACCCGGCTACGAGTTTCTCGATCGCCCCAGGTTGATCTCCTGTCGGTTTAAATGGTGCTGTCAGTTGAAATAGGTCATCCATGTTTGTACCGCCAACTACACATCAAAAATACCGAATTGTCAAAAATCGGCTGTAATATTATAACGCAGCTTTTTGGTCGTTGGGGTGGTGGATATTTTTAGCGCGGAGCGGAGGGAGCTGGTGATTGATAAGATTGGGTAGTGTGAGTTAAGATAGATCGACTATGCTGATTACGACTAGTTATGCGGAGCAGATTGTCAGACTACCAAAAATTGGTCGTCACATTATCGCGCAGTTTGATGATGAGGGGGTTGTGGTATATCAAGCTTATCGCCCTGCTATTGGTGAGTTTGCGGCGACTCAGGGTTATTTTGGTGGTGAATTTAGTCTGAGTCGGATGAGCTGGATTAAGCCGAATTTCCTGTGGATGATGTATCGATCGGGTTGGGGGCAAAAAGAGGGTCAGGAGGTGGTATTGGCGGTTAAGATAAAGCGAGAGGCATTCGACACGATCTTGGCTGCTGCTGTCTGCTCTGGGTACGAATCAGATCTCTATCCCACCGAGAAAGACTGGAAACATGCAGTTAATCGATCGGATGTCAGATTACAATGGGATCCAGACCATAGCCCGACTGGGGGCAAATTAGCCCGCAAAGCGATACAATTGGGGTTGTGTGGGGATGTGCTTGCAGCTTATGCGCGAGAGTGGATTATTTCGATCGAGGATATCTCCGAATTCGTCTGCGAGCAGCGTCACAATGTGGGTGATTTCAATAAACTAGTCGTACCTAGTGAGACTATTTATCCAGTTGTACATCCAGACACAATCTCAAGACTACAACTATCGACTTTAGCGACTTCAATACAAGTTAACTCAATCTGAATCTAGGTCGATCGATTCTCAGTATCTTAGCTCAGATCCCCATCCTCATCACTTCCTCAGCCTTATGAGGGAAATTTACCAGCTTTACGCAGATCGGTCATAAATCTACACGGGTTTCCGGTAAGATGAGAGGCGGTAGAGTGAAATGAGATCGAAGGTCACAGTAAATACTGAGTATTAATACTATTTTCCTCAGCTTTAAAATCGATTCTAAAAATTAAACTAGATTATTTCAGGAGTTTAACAAATGTCTAAAAAGTCCATCGCCAGTCTATCCGCCGCTGATGTTGCCGGGAAGCGCGTTTTAGTGCGGGCTGATTTTAACGTGCCTGTAGATGATGCGGGGAATATTACCGATGATACGCGGATTCGGGCGGCTTTGCCTACAATTAAGGATCTGACTGGTAAGGGTGCAAAAGTTATCTTATGCAGCCATTTTGGTCGTCCTAAAGGTGTAGATGAAAAGTACCGCCTTGCACCTGTTCTGCCAGTTCTCGAGAAGGCACTAGGCAAGAGCGTTTTGTATATTCAGTCCAATCCTGCCAGCCCCGAGACCGCCCAAGCCTTATCGGGCTTAAAAGCTGGGCAAGTGGCACTGCTCGAGAATGTGCGTTTTGAAGCTGGTGAAGAAAAAAATGATTCGACCCTTAACGCAGCTTTAGCTAAACTTGGTGATGCCTTTGTTTTGGATGCTTTTGGAAGCGCTCATCGGGCGCATTCAAGTGTTTCTGGTGTGGCTGGGTTGCTTCCTCATGCGGCGGGCTTACTGCTCGAGAAAGAAATGGTGCAATTAACCAAGTTACTCGAGCATCCTGTTTCGCCCTATGTGGTGATTATTGGCGGAGCAAAGGTTTCGGATAAACTCAAAGTCATCGAGAACCTGCTGCCCAAAGTGGACAAAATGCTGATTGGTGGGGGAATGGCGTACACCTTTGTCAAAGCCATGGGTGGCAAAATTGGCAAGAGTATCCATGAAGATGATTTCTTGGATACTGCCAAGCGCCTACTCGAGCAGTTCGGCTCTAAAATTATTTTACCAACCGATACCTTGGCGGGAGATAAATTTGTAGCCAATGCGAACACCCAAGTCGTTGCTACCAATGCCATTCCCGATGATTGGGAGGGCATGGACATTGGACCCGAAAGCCAAAAAGTCTTTGCGGCGGCTTTAGAGAATGCCCAAACAGTTTTTTGGAACGGACCCATGGGGGTCTTTGAATTTCCAGCTTTCGCCAGTGGTACAAATGCGGTAGCAGCAGCCTTGGCTAAAATCCAGAATGCC
>JANOPX010000251.1:0-5693 GCA_031422115.1 Chamaesiphon sp. VAR_4_metabat_408
CTCCGCTGACCAATCAGAATTTTGCCATGATTGTCAAAGCTGTGCGAGGTATATGTCTGGCTCGCCGCATCATAGCCGATAAATTCCATCCCATTTATCGGTGAGTCGCCGACTTGCCCATCAAAGTGGTGAACGAGAAAAAACCCGCCTGGTAGCCATTCGTAGCTTTCCTCCCCAATCCACCGGATGGATGAGTCGTAGGGGTTTTCATAAGACTGTCCCGATCCATAAGACAGCCCTTCTGTATGCCACTTGCCAACAAATATATTCAGAAGTTGGTGTTCGGCACCAGGGGCGATCTGTTGCTCTTGAAACTGAAGTTTTCCATCGATTGTTTGTTGAGTCATTTTGATTTTCCTATATTCAATTGAAAGGTATCGGCGATTTTTTGGCGGAACCTTCCCTTGAGGAAAGCGATGCGCTGAGATTGCGCCGATTGATGTATGAGTGGTCGAGCTTAATACCTAAATCTGCCTTAACGTTCGAGCGGTGGGGGCACCAGCTCTATCCCCTGCTTTGCTGCGACGGCGGTCAGACGATCGATACCCAAGGTGCCTGCGGCGGTGAGCTGCGACAGATCCTCGAAGAAGTTCTCGATGCCTGCGGGAACGAAGAGGGCTAGCATTTTGGCAGGTGTGGTGCCAATATTTTTGTAGGAATGCGGAACGCCTTTGGGCGCGGTCATAAACCAACCTGCGGTCGCCGTCAGAACACTATCGCCAATCTGAAAGGCAAAGGTGCCCTCTAGAATGTAAAACGACTCATCTTCGCGCCGATGTAGGTGTAGTGGTGGACCCGCTTGTGGCTGGTCGATTACTTCAATTAAGCTGTAGGCACCGTCTGTATCCGTGCTGACCGCTTTAAAAGTTATCGTTTCTCCTGGCAGCACTTCGATGGATCGACCTTCACCCGATCGAACGGCGATGTTCTTCAAAATAGTTTCCATGAATCTTTCTCCTAGCTGGATTAGTTGTGTTGTCAAAACTTTTTCAGTGTTTGGCTTTGGTAATGATGTTGAAGTGACCACCTAGAAGCCAAAGATATTGTGTTGTCAGATTGCCCCGATTGCTCGATCGATTGTTGATAGTATTTTTGTTTTTATACCTTCATCTTACAAGGCTCATTCAAATCCAAACACTCAAGATTCAGTAGTTAATCTTTAGTTTCGATCGTTCGATCTAAGCTGGATAAAACATCGATTCTTCAATCTGAGCATTTATTGGTAATTACACTGTTTCTAGTCAAAAATTTGCCATTGAAGGTGATGGGTACTCCTTCTCCATCTAAGCTCGATTTGCCTGTATTTGCTTTTTGGTAAAGATTTGGCTTTGATGAAAGACTTGAATGCTACGATGGTGAATGCGATCGGCAATTCGACAAAAGTTAGATTTGGGTCGGCGAGTTCTTGGAAAAGTGGTGTGCCGTTATCGATCGCTTCTCTGGATTGCGCGATAGTAGAAGTCGTTAAGATGACGACTTTCAGTAACTCTCAACGGGCGGGATTTTTTAGACTAATTTTCTGACGTGAAGCATTGAACGGTTGTGCTGTTGCCAATTTTTCAATCCGCTTTTTATCTTTTTCAGTTAAATCTTTCAAAGCGTCGCCTTCATCCATTTCTTGCCAAGATGGAAGCGGTAATTTCCAACCGTCACCGTGTTCGTCGATGTTCTTCTTATTTGGATTTGAAAGCCGTCAAATCAGTTAGGCTTCAGGTTGATGACAGACGGCTTCGACGTTATGACCGTCTGGCCCAATCACGAAAGCGGCATAGTAGTTGGGATGATAGTGCGGACGAAGACCCGGTGCTCCGTTGTCTTTGCCACCTGCTTCAATCGCAGCACGATAGAAGTCATGAATTCCGAATGTCTGCATATTGGTATGGGGTGACCAAATTCTGGTTGGACTAACGACGACGATCGATGACGGTAAATTATATGTGAAAAAGCACTAATATTCGATGACAGGAGTGTCGTTTATATCACCCTTGTCATCGAATAATTATGTTGCTTGCTCCATCGCACTCTCATCCATAAAAAAGATTTCCCACAGATGACCATCTAAATCTTGGAATCCATGTTGGTACATAGAACCCATATCGGTTGGTTCTTTGTAAGTGATTCCACCCGCCGCTATCGCCTTGGCAACCATTGCCGTATTTAACGTGAGTTTGAGGTTTCGCATCGCACCGCCTACTCGACCTTAGTTCCCTCCGAATCCATCAAGACAGACCAATTATCCTTACACAACCACTCCCAATGGGTAGCCATATTCTTACCATCATTGCGAAACGTATATGTGACGCGGTATTCTGCTCCAATGTACGACCAAATACCATCGTGAAAACGCCGCTGACCAGACAGAATTCTGCCATAGCTGTCAAACATCTGAGCAGGATATGTCTGGCTTGCAGCGTCATAGCCGATTACCTCCGGTAGGCTACGCCAACGTTTCTATCCCACTGATTGGTATATCGCCGATTTGCCCATTAAAGCGGCGAATGAGAAAAAACCCGCCTGGTAGCCACTCAGAAATTTCCTCCCCAAGCCACCGGACGGGTGAGTCGTAGGGGTTTTCATAAGACTGTCCCGATCCATAAGACAGCCCTTCTGTCGGCCACTTGCCAACAAATACATTCAGAAGCTGGAGTTCGGCACTAGGGGTGAGTTGTGGCTGTAGAGTCTGGAGTTTTGTTGCGGTTGCTTTTCGTGACATGATTGAGCTTCCCAATGTTTGATGATAGATGATAGATGCTTTGATTTTGTTCAACAGCATCAAAGCATCCGTTGTAATTGTTGGCGGTAGCGGATCGTTTGCGTCAGCAATAGCCTCTCCGTCAAGAGACAACCCAACACACTTAACCCTGCAACCCTTTTAACAGCGTGAACGGCTGTCAATTTATCGTTAAAACTGGTGGTATAACCAGTGAGTGTTACGATGCCGTCTTTGACTAAGACACCGATGTCTGTGACTTTGATACTTGGCTCATATTTGAGTTCGGACAGCACATCATTCTTGAGTTCTAAATCAGTCTTATCTAAAGTATTAAGCATTTGTCTTCTCCAACATTTGAGGGGGTTTATCAATCGAGTTAGGTGCGAATATCTATTCCGATTTCATGAACGTTTTGCCCATATTTTTGCCTTCAAGTAAATTGAGAAAATCCACATATTAGAGCGGCACCACATGATGAAAAGAAGATAGATCGACGTAGCGATTCCTCTCATCAACGACGTGAATAATATCCACTAACTGGTGATTGAGGATGATGCTATTTGCGCCATAGGTATGACGAGCATGGACATTTTGATATACGGTTTCATCGATACCGCTCAATGAAACGATAATCTGGGACTGAGACTCAACTAGGGACTCAGCCGAAAAACCATACAGGGGACTTTGCTCGTTAATTAGGTGCATCAATGTCCACGGAAGTGAAAAAGCGGGATTGTGCGATCGCAATACCTGTAATTCATAAAATCGCCGCAGGTGGTGTCCGTCGGCGGTGACTTCATCCCGACTGAGGGAGAGCGTCACCTGTGCTTCTAGAATCTGGTTCCGTCGTTGATTGGCAGTACGGAACATCAAGGTAGGCAGATTATTTTGGGGCATAACTACCGCAAACTTGCTAAATAGCACCTTGGCGGTGGGACGGGAAAAGCGGGCAAAGCTAAGTCCTGTTAATAGGGCGATGGCAAATAGACCAGTTATTGCTTCAATTACAACTATGTAGTTGGCATAGGTGGTTTTCGGTGACAATACTCCATAGCCAATCCCAGCGAAAGTCTGAACGCTAAAGAAGAAAGCATCAGCAAAGGAGCCATTAGCATTGACGATACAATCTCCGCCTAGCAGATAGAGCCAAGCAAAGCCGATATTCAAAGCGAGGTAGAGCAGGGAAACGATCGCAATGAAACCCATCCAAGGTAATGTCAGCATTAAATGGTAAGGTTCATGCCAATTGCTATACCATTTGTCTAACCCCTGAACTGAAAATAGCCCATCTTGAACCTTGATATGGATGCTGTTTTTTGAAGGTAATTGCTGAAATCGACGGCTGGTTTTGGAGATTTTCATGTTATTGTACCTTCGACTGCTAAATTCACACTGTTAATTGAAAGAAATGGGCAACTCTCATAAGCTCAGGACAAACTACTATCGATTAAAGGCGCAATAACAGCGATGTTCTTCACCAACTCATCCGAGAGCGAGAACCGCTGCTGTAAGTAGTTGGGATCGTTGTAACTCAGCGACACCTTGCCATCAGCCGCTGCCCATGCCAGTACTTTCAGTGGTAAATCTAGCGCGATCGTCGGTTCTGCTACCATCAGCGGCGTTCCAGCTTGAGGATTACCAAATAGCAACAACTGGGTTGGAGAAAGATTTAGACCAACTTTTTCGGCTTCAGTCTGCTGGTCGATCCGCGCAAAAATAGTGATACCTTTAGCCTGAAGGATTGCTACTAATCGATCGATAGTTTCAGGCACTGAATAGGGGCTAGGCTGGCTGATAATGCCGTTAGTTGTATTCATAGCTATGAATTCTTGATGATAGATTTGCTATGTTCTCGTAGCAGCAGGTAGCTCTCCAGGCGGAGTTTGGATACCAGATTGGAAGTAGCCTTCGATCGGGTCGTACTTTCCTCCGGTGGTGGCGGCATCGGCAATGATGTCGTCGTAGTCATCAGTGTCCACGGTTCTCTCCTTATTTATGATTGGGCAGCACGAACGTCACCGTTTTGCTAGTGATGACTTTGTGCGTGGGGTCGGCTAATTCGATTAGCACTTTGTGTGAGCCAGGTTTCAGTCCAACCAAAATTATTGTTTCGCCGCTAGCATCAACAAAGTGCCACGGTGCATCGTCAACGGTAATGTGGATATGACCGATGCGGGGCGATACTTTGAGAGCACCTTTGCCGAACACTGGCAACACGCGCAGGTGCTCCGTCCGGTACTGGATGAAGACGAGGCCCTGAGCAAACTGTTCGGGCAGAGGTGGATCGACAATCAGCTTGGGTGGTGCTTCGTTGTCGATAGTAATCAATGGTGATGCGCCGCGAATGTCCTTGGCACTTTGGGTGGAGGCAACGATCGTGGAAGGGGTGTGGATATCCATGACTTTTGGGTACCTGAAAGTCGTTTGCAAGAGAGTTTCTTCGACAAAGGGAAAAGGCACAGGGTCATCACTATTGAAGCTCGCCTGTGCGGTACCCACGATCGCTATTCCTGTTGTAATGATGCTTACCGCAGTCGTTCCCAGAAAGCTTCGGCAGTTGTGTTTAGTTTCTTTGGACATGAGATCCATTCCCTGGATTGGTTGACGCGACGATCGCCATCTGACTTACCCAACGAAGATTGGATAAGTCAGAGCAATCTCAAGCCCGCGACCGCCACAACCCAGCAAGAGCTGGAATTTATTGCAATGGGCAGGCAAAGAGACAATCGTGTCCTATCGCAGATACTTCTTCAGTTCGGCGGCTGCTTGGACAAAAAGAGACCGAACCGCCGGAACCTCTGCTAAACCATTGAGCAGTCCGAAGTCATGAATCATGCCATCGTACTGCACGAGCGTCACGTCTACTCCGGCTTCATTGAGCTTGCGCCCATAGGCTGTACCTTCGTCATGCAAAACATCGCTCTCGGCAACCACAACTAATGCTGGAGGTAAGCCTTTCAATTGTTCGACCGTCGCTCGC
>JANOPX010000252.1:0-9889 GCA_031422115.1 Chamaesiphon sp. VAR_4_metabat_408
CGATGCATCGTGCCCCTACAGTGCCCCTGAATTTATCGGCAGATTGAAGCACATTGTATCGTATAATAAAAAATTCTCAAAAGTTGCGATCTTTCGGAGTGTTTCAGAGTGAATTTTTATTGGGTTTACGATATCCCGAATTGGCTGTTTGCCGTCATTGTCATCGGTTCGGCGATCGCAATTGCTCTAGTCGGACAACGTTTCACTCGCCGCTGGGTGAAACGCATTGCTGGTGGTGATGGTCAATATAATGAGTTAGTTGGCACTACTTTATCAACTGTCGGTGTGTTTTTTGGCATCACACTAGGCTTAATATCGGTGGGAACTTGGCAGACTTTCGCTGATGCCGGGATGAATGTCAATCAGGAAACTACGGCTCTTGCTGTCTTGTATCGGTCTATTAGTGTTTATGATGAGCCAGATCGCAGCGCACTTAGAGATAGTCTGAAAGAATATGTCAGCTATACAATCCAGGAAGCATGGCCGATTCAAAGAAAAGGAAAAATACCCATGGGTGACTTAGAGAAAATTTCAGATTTCCAGAAAAAACTAGTTGCTTATGAGACAAAAAGTGAAACTATGAATCATGTTCATGCCCTATCGCTCGGTGCGTTTAATACGACGATCGAACATCGGCGAATTCGGATGCAAAATGTGACTACTGGCTTGCCAGATACCTTATGGTGGGTGGTGATATTTGGTGCTTTACTAAATATATTTATTCCGTGGCTCTTGGTATACGATCGACAGATAATTCAAGACCTAACGATCGTGCTCATGGCAGCGACTATCGGTTTGTTAGTATTTATGATGGGGGCAATGGACAATCCATTTCGCGGTGATTTTAGCGTCAGTTCAGAACCATTTGAATCGCTACTTGAATGGATGAAATCTATTCAATGATGGATTTATTTTTTCCGAGCGATCGTTAGTCCATCTCCAATGGGAATCAGACTAATTTGGACTCGATCGTCATGATAGATTTGCTGATTGATTTGGACGATCGATTGAGTACGTTTATCTTTACCCATTGTTGGATCGGCAACTCGACCATACCAAAGCACATTATCTACCAAGATTAAACCACCCGATCGGACTAATTGAAAACATCGATCGTAATAAGCAGCATAGTTATTTTTGTCCGCATCGATGAAGGCAAAGTCAAAGGTTCCAGCTTCACCATTATCGATCGCTCGATCGAGTGTTTCCAAGGCAGGAGCGATCTGTAAATCGATTTTATGTCTCACACCTGCTGCTTGCCAATATTCTTGAGCGATCGAAGTAAATTCGACACTGACATCGCAGGCTAATATAGTCCCATCATCTGGTAGATTGAGGGCTACTACCAGGGAACTATATCCAGTAAATACACCGATTTCCAGACATTTTTCCGCACCGATTAATTTCACCAATAATCCCATTAGTTGTCCCTGCTCTGGGGATATTTGCATATCGACGAGGGGATGTTTGGCTGTTTGGTGGCGAAGTCTAGTGAGTATTTCGGGTTCGCGGAGGGAGTTGTCGAGTAGATATTGATGGAGATTGTCGGTGAGTTGGATGGATTGGTTTGACATATATTGGGTGGGAGTTGGGAGTTGGGGGTTTGGAGTTTGGAGGATAGATGTTTGGAGTCTGCGGAAATGTTTGTTGCAAGAATAATGAGTTATGCCTCAATTTAACAACGTCTATTGAGTTTTTTATTTTGATGAATGTTTTCCGGATCGAGTTTGAGGGGGGTTTATTTCTGTCTATATACTGGGCAATATAAGTTAAGCGAGCGTTTACCTCCCAACCTCCCACCCCCAAACTCCAAACTCCAAACTCCAAACTCCAAACTCCATCGAATGATGTTGTAGACTAGTACTTAGTAAAAAAAATAACCAGATGAAATTATTAATTAGCAATGATGATGGAATCTTTGCTCTAGGGATTAAGACTTTAGCCGATACACTCGCCATTGCAGGGCATGAAGTAATTATAGTCTGTCCCGATCGAGAGCGATCGGCTACTGGTCATGGACTTACTCTACACGATCCGATTCGCGCTGAAGAAGTGACGGGTATTTTCCATCCAAGTATTAAAGCATGGTCTTGTTCGGGTACGCCAGCAGACTGTGTAAAATTAGCTTTGGGAGCATTACTCGATAGTTTCCCTGATTTCGTTCTATCTGGCATCAATCATGGCGCAAATCTCGGTACTGATGTTTTGTACTCTGGCACAGTTTCTGCGGCGATGGAGGGGACGATCGAGGGCATTCCGAGCATTGCTTTTAGTCTGACTAGTTTCACTAGCAAAGACTTTACGGCAGCGGCGGAATTTGCCCGCATATTGATGGCTCATTTTGAGCGAGAACCATTAGCCGCACCGATGTTATTAAATATCAATATTCCAGCAGTCACCGCTGCGGAAATTGCGGGAGTAAAAATTACTCGTCAGGGAGTTAGAAGGTATTTTGATTCGTTCCAAAAGCGAGTCGATCCGCGTGGGAAGACTTACTATTGGTTGGCAGGAGAAGTATTGCAGGATGTAGATCAACCAGATCATCTCCATCTACCTCCAGAAATTGAAACTGACGTTCAAGCCATCAAGCGTAATTATATTACGATTGTCCCACTTCAATTCAATCTCACCGATCCGGCTGCAGTCCAAGATCTGAGAGGATTATCGATCGAAAAATTAGGAAATTTTCTTACCCAGGCACAAGTTTAGAAAATTATTTTAACTAATTCTAGTATCGATCGGTTTTGATAACTTCTACCGGAACGGGGAGGGCACCAGAACGCAATTGGGCAGATAGATTCGCCGCAGTTATTGCGGTAAAATCACCTATAATGACTGCGCTACCTCCAGTAATTCCAGTAGCTTTATATCCACTGTCTACAGTTGGGGAAGTAATAAGTTTGCCATCGATTAAAATACCGATCGATCTACCAGTACCAGCAATATTTTTTGTCAGTTGGGTAAAACTTTTGCTACCAGAATCATTAAATTTAATCAATATACTCCAAGTATCTTGAAATGATGGCTCTGGATTAGCATCGATTAAGTCTTTGGAGGTAATTATTGCTCTACCGAATAGTTTTTGTATTTCGATATGTTGACGATTGATGTTTAATTGATTACGCTAGATCGCTTGACGATTGTCAGATTTTTTGAGGGAGGTTTGCTCTAATTCGGCTTCTCGTAGTGTAGAAGCGCGAGCGGCTGGTTGAATTTCAGATGTACAAATTTGGGCAATCGAGCATGTTAATATTAATATTTTTATATTTTTTAACATTAGGTAAAATTATAGCAATCCTAAATGAGATGGACTGTTGATGTAGGGTGTGGTGCTCATGGGGCTGTCACCTAACACACCCTACTCAATAGCTTAGGTTTGAGATTTGAGACTGGCTTGATAAGCATTGTGAACTTCTTGAACGCTGACAACATTCAGAAAGATTCGGGCAAACTGTTCGGCTAATTGAGGCTTTTTGAGATCGATGAGCCACTGTAGTAATGGTCGCATCGATCGCTCATTCAGTAGTCCACCGAGAGATAAAATATTCCAGAGGATGCGATGCCAGACTGTCATTTGAATCATGATTTTGACATCTAACGTGGGATGTTTTTTGTAGAAAACAACGCCCATTTTACCGCGTTCTATTTCCTGCTCGATCAGACGGGGGATGCGATCGAGTGAGAATGCCGGATGCCAGTGATAACCCACTGCTTCGGGGCATTTGACCATTTTAATATCCCGGTTTTTGAGCCTTACGCCCAATTCCAGATCTTCCCAACCATAGAGATCGAAATCCATATCAAATAAACCAACTTCCATCAACCAATGTCTACCGATCGCTACATTCGTTGTGGCAAAATAAGCATTAGAAAAGTCGATAATTTTGTATGGTTCGGAAGTAGGATCTTCAAAATTGGCAGTATTAATTACCGCTCCATAGGTAAAGACTTTATCATCACCCTGTTTCTTTTGTTCGGCTACTAGTGCATCGGCATGACATTGGAGGAAGTTGGGGAGGGTGACGATATCACTATCGATGAAAACGATCGTATCACCCTCAGCTCGCTCTACCCCCATATTTCTGGCGGCGGATGCGCCTTGGTGAGCTTGCTCGTAGATTTTGACGTGGGGTAATTCGGCAGCGTGAGCCTTTAGCCACTCGATCGTTCCATCGGTCGAACCATCATCGACAACGATTGTCTCATAACCAGTCACCACTTCAGGATCTACGGTTTGAACTTCTAAAGCTAGCAGACATTTTTGGAGGATGGGAAGGCGGTTGTAAGTGGGAATGACGATGCTAAAAAACACTTTGATTGCCCTCAAGAATCGAGACGACGGGAAAAGATAGATTGCGGTACGCGCCACTATCCTACACTAGTTTATGACCCGATCGATCGTTGCAGAGTTTCCGTAAATCCGATCTTCGATCGTGTAGCGATCGTATAGCTATTAATCTGAGGAAATAAGGCTCGTGAAATACATCCAAAACTTTAATCTGGCGATTGTCGGTGCTCTAGTACTGTCTGTCTCTAGTGTGGCTATTGCTGCGCCACGACTGAGTTCGGCATCCAAAACCCAGACTGATGGGATTGGTGAAGTGCGCGTTGGGATGACTGTAAAACAGGCTGCAAAGGCTGCGGGAGTGAAATTGGTACCCAGCTATAACGATAACAATAATGAATGCCGCTATGTCCAGCCGCAGAGTGGGCTAAAGAATATAGGCATGATGGTATCAAAAGATCGGATCGTACGGATCGATATTTACAAAGGTAGTTCCATCAAAACTCTCAAGGGAGCGGGAATCGGCGATAGTGAAGCGAGAATCAAGTCGCTCTATCCTGGTCGGATTGAGGTGTCACCACATAAGTATACCAAAGGCCATTATCTCACCTTTGTCCCCGCCGATCGAGCAGACCAAAATCGAATCGTATTTGAAACTGATGGTCGTAAAGTACTGAATTATCGTGTCGGGAAGCTACCCGATGTAGAATACGTCGAAGGCTGTTCTTAGAGGGTGTTTGAAAAGTTATTTTTAGTACGCATACCCTATAAGACCCCCCCAACCCCCCCTTGCCAAGGCTACCGTGTATACACAAGTCGGCTAGACTTCGGTTTAGGTTGATTTACCCCCCCAACCCCCCTTGGAAAGGGGGGCTTTAGCTCCCTCCCCTTTCCAAGGGGAGGGCTGGGGAGGGGTAAATCAACCTCCGCAGCAACTCAAACAACTTGTGTATACACGGTAGCTTGCCAAGGGGGGGCTTTGCTCCCTCCCCTTGGCAAGGGGAGGGCTGGGGAGGGGTAAACAACCTATGCAGCAACTCAATAACTTGTCGTTTTAACGGGGCTAGGGGGGGATCCTCTAGAATCTATGGGTAACAAAACAGACTTTTCAAACAACCTCTCAGAGGGTTTTCTTGTAGGGGCAATTCATGAATTACCCCTACAAGCAACCAGAGCACATTCCATTGATGGAGAAGGATTATACCAGCCAAATTAGATCCCTCGGCGTAGGATCCACACTAATTGGATGGCGATCGACAATCCCCAGAATTGTTACAGTTAATAAAGACGATCGCTTATTACCTTTGACTTATGAATCCAGTATCGCGTATCTGTATCCTCGGTGGGGGATTTGGGGGTTTGTATACTGCCCTCCGGCTGAATCAACTGGCGTGGAAACATGGACAGAAGCCAGAAATCACCCTGATCGATCGTCAAAGCAGTTTTGTATTTACACCGCTCCTGTACGAACTCATTACAGGGGAAATGCAGGGATGGGAGATTGCGCCGCCTTTTGCCGAACTATTACAGGGGACGGATATTCGGTTTCACCAAGGTTCGGTGGAGCTAGTGGATGTAGCGCAAAAATGCGTCATGCTAGAAGATGGAACAGAATTGAGTTATGACAAGCTCGTCCTCGCCCTAGGTTGCGAGACTCCCGCCGAGAGCGTACCTGGAGTCACAGAACATGCTATTCCCTTTCGGACGATGGAGGATGCCTATCGCCTAGATGCTAAATTGCGATCGCTTGAAGCATCATCAGCAGAGCGAATTCGGGTAGCGATCGTCGGTGCGGGCTATACTGGGGTCGAAGTTGCTTGCAAAGTTGCTGATAGACTCAAAGAACGCGGCAAAATTCGATTGATCCAGTCGCGAGATACGATTCTCCCCAACGCTCCAGAATTCAACCGGAATAGTGCTATAAAGGCTCTAGAACAGCGGGGAATATGGGTGGACTTGGAAACGACCATTTCAGAGATTACGACCGACTCAATTGGGCTAGTTTATCGAGAACAGACTGATGTTATCCCCGTCGAAGTGGTGATGTGGACGGTGGGAAATCAGGTGAGTCCAGCGATCGCCAATTTCGGTCTACCAGTCACAGAGCAAGGTAAAATCATTGTCAGCAATACTCTCCAAGTTGAAGGCTACCCCGATATCTTCGCACTCGGTGATGCAGTAGCAGTCATCGACGCTGACGGTATATCGTTGCCAACTACCGCCCAAGCTGCCTTCCAAGCATCAGATTTCGCCGCCTGGAATGTCTGGTCATCTATGACCGATCGACCTCTGCTACCATTCCGTTATATCAATCTCGGCGAAATGATGACATTAGGTACCGATAATGCGGTGCTATCTGGCTTGGGGCTTAAATTAGACGGCCCTCTTGCCTATGTAGCTCGCCGACTGGTATATCTCTATCGGTTCCCTACTTTAGAACATCAGCTCAAAGTTGGCTTTAGTTGGCTGACACAACCGCTGGTGGAGCTATTGAGTTAAGCAAATATTTGAGAACCGACTGCCAATCGGGAAACTTTTCTGAGCCAAAGTGAATATGTTCGCCGATGAATCGAGATTCGGCAAAGCCGTTTCGCCACAGGAGAGGCTCCGCCAACGCAGAGCCTGTGCGAGCGGCTAAAACATCATCCATATCGACATAAAGCATTTCGATCGAAATCAACAGAGGTAAGATCTGTAGGGGCAGGTTTATGCCAGAAATTTACGACCGCACCGATATCCTCAAACAAAACCTGCCCAACCCCACCAATAATCTATCAACCTTTAAATACCGCCATTAATAACGATCGATAGTTTCTAGTGAGGTAGGGCGGGTTTTGTTCGGAAATAATTGAATTTCAACGGTATTGGCTAGCATAAACCCTCCCCTACAAATCCGCTACAACGGTCTATCTGTCAAGGTGGTTAAAATTGTGGCAAAAAAGGTCAGATCCTCAGTTAATCAAAAATCCCCGACTTCTTGTAGGAAGTCGGGGATTTTTGATTAACCATTCTAGAGGGGACGATGCTTAACTGTCATCCCGGAGAGCATTTTAATCTTCGAGAGCAGCTTGGCTTTGATGGCTTCGTACTCAGGAAAATCAGTCCCCATCGGTTTGGGGAAAATGTCTGAGACTCCGGCTTGGAGGAGTGCGAAGACATTTTTGGTGTCGTCGGATTTGACAGAATTGCTGAGTACGAGAATGGGGCGGGGGAAGTTTGCCATTACCTGCTTTGTCAATTCCAAACCATCGACTGGTTCCATGTGGAAGTCAGTACAAATGACGGTAGGATTGAGGCGGGGAATCATTGCTAGAGCTTCTTGTCCGTTCCGAGCGGTACCAACGATTTCTACTTCGGGGACACTTTTGAATAAGCGTTGGAGTAGTTCCATTGCTACGGGAGAATCTTCAACTAAGAGAACTTTTGTCGGGGCCATTTTAGATTAACTGGGTAAGTGTGTCTAGTAAGAGTTTTTGGTCAAAATCGCCTTTCGTGAGATAGGCGTTTGCCCCAGCTTCAAAACCGCGATCGCGATCTGCTACTTGGGCGAGGGTTGTCACGAGCACCACTGGGAGATGCGCGTATTCGGCATGTTGACGGATGCGCTCGGTAAGTTCTAACCCACCACAACGAGGCATTTCTACATCGGAGATGACGAGATCGAACTGTGCGGCTTGGAGTTTTTCCCAGCCTTCCAAGCCATCGATGGCGACCGTAACTTGATAGCCAGCACCGTTTAGAATCCGCTGCATCTGCTTCCGAATCACTACGGAGTCTTCCACCAACAATAAGGATGGTGGAGTGTCCGCAGGGACGAGATCGGCTGTAGAATTTGCGGTTAGGGCGAGTGGTTTGGCACCCACAGCCGTCTCGAATAGATGGAGCGGGTTGAGTACCAAACACACTTCTCCTGTGCCCAAAATCGTCGAGCCAGAGATATGGGGGACGTTTTTGAGGATCGGGTGGGGTGCTTCGATGGTGATGATTTGTCGATCGCGGATGCCATCGACTAGTAGTGCTAATTGTTGTTGTCCGGCTTGTAGTAGGAGACATGCAACCGTATTGGTGGTTCGATGGACTTCGCTGGGAGATGCGGGGGCGATGGTAGGAAGTTGGAGTAAATCTGCGAGCCAAGCTACCGTGACGGTTTGCCCGCCAATCTTTGTCGTGGGAGTACCGCCGAGGGCGAAGATATCGGCTTTATTTAATAGCAACATTCGATCGACATATTCTACTGGTAATGCGTAGATTGTGTTACGGACATCGACCATCATCACCTGGGAACTACCGATCGAGTGGGTGAGCTGAATGCGGAAGGTACAACCTTTACCTAGGACAGATTCTACCTCCACCGCACCCTTGAGTCGTTCCACATTTGTCCGTACGATATCCAAGCCTACACCCCGCCCAGACAGCTCTGTCACCCGCGATCGAGTCGAAAAGCCTGGAGCAAAGATGAGTGACTGGATTTGACGCTCGGTCATTTCAGCTAGTTGATTTTCTGAGTGAATACCCCGTTTGATGGCGGTGGCTTTAATCCGTTTTAAATCCAAACCCCGTCCATCGTCGAGGATCTCGATCGTCGTTTGGTTTCCAGTTTGACGCACCTGAATCATCAGAGTTGCGGCTGGTGGTTTGTCCTGCTGCTGGCGTTCTATAGCCGTCTCAATGCCATGATCGATCGCATTTCGCAAAATGTGCATCAATGGGTCTTTAATCTCCTCTAGGAGCCGTTTATCGAGGAGTAAGTCGCCGCCTTCAATGATGAAATTAATCTCTTTGGCTTGAGTTTGAGCCAAATCTCTCACCATGCGCGGAAAGAGTTTGAAAATTGTCGTCATGGGCAAGAGTCTGAGCTGTTTTACGCCAGATTCTAGGGCTGATGTGACTAGATCTAGTCTGGAACTATCGCCACTAATTAGCTGTTTGAATTTGTTGACTAATTTGCCCATCTCTTCCCACTGTTGATGGGTGCGATTGAAATGGTGATGGAGTGAAAATTCGGCGGGGAGTTGTTGGAGATGGGTTTGGATTTGGCGATAGTCATAGCTACCGATCTCCCAAAGTTCGACGAGTGCTTCGATATCTGTCAACCGACTGGCGATTTGCTGGTTGATGACGTTGATTTCCCCTGCTTGCGCCATTAGTGCGTCGAGCTGACGTGATTCGACGCGGATGGTGTCGATTTGTTGGGTAGCTGGGGTGGCTGGAGTTGCTATCGGCTGGGGTTGTGCGGAGATATCTTCTGTCTGTGTGGATGAGATCGACTCAGTATCGAAGGTGGGGAAGAGATCTTCTTCGCTTTCGCTGTTCGTTTTGGTGTCATCGATAAATGAGAGTCTTTCGCCTTGGTGTAGTCTCTCCGTTGGAGAATCGATCGTCGTGTCTGTACTGGGGAAGATATCAAAGTCGGTTTCAATTCCCCAGGGGAGCTGGCTCTCCGCCAACGAAAATGCCAAATCGAGTGATTCATCATCAGCTCGAAATGTCAATTCATCGCCAAATGGAAAGCTGAAATCGTCGATCGATTCTGGGTTTGGAATGACAGGGATGAGATCGAAATCATTAAATACTGCACCGCTGTCTAAGTCGGGGAGGGTGGAG
>JANOPX010000253.1:0-2898 GCA_031422115.1 Chamaesiphon sp. VAR_4_metabat_408
TCATCGCATCAGAGACTAAGATCGGGATATTTGTATAAACCTGTCCGACAACCGTAGTGATATTTCTGGTCATCTCCAGAATTTCATAGACCGGATCGTCACTCGATTGTTGATATCTAGTCACCATTTGAGTCAGCCCCAGTTGTTCGCGCCCGATCGCTTCGGCTAGAGCAGGATCGCGGTAGAGGCTACGTGCGATTATCGTTCCGATAGGCTTCGCCAACGCACTACCAACCATTTGGGGAGTTTCCAGTTCCTCTTCATCTTCATCCCAACTATCTCCAGTCATGTCGTCGTCAGTCATCACTCGTAACCCTACATATAACCTTTCTAGTATGCAGAGCGCGATCGACTAACGACTTGAGTTGTTTGGCTGAAAAGCGAGACTTTGACTTGATCGGCAGCACATCTAGCTACATGTGAATCCCGATCGCGGGAATGAAATATAATTATTTTGCTCCGGCTAACCGTGCGAGCGGCTAGAGATATCAAACTGATGAATATTACTGCTGCCCTAGCCAATTTAAGGTTCTAATCAGATGCTTATGAATGACCAAAAAATTAAATTCCCAGAGCAACTAAACGAAGCAGAACGATTAGAGTTTTTAAATTATTTATTACAAACCCTACAGAATAATAGCTCTCAATCCAATCGAGACAGCCATCCAGTCAAGGAAAAAGTGGGTTATGATCGTATATTATTCCCAATACTTTCAGAAATTACTTTAACCACTTTCAACGACGATAATCCCAAATCGGCAAGGCAATTACAAACTATTTTTGATGATGGAGTCGATAAACTTCAAAAAATTATCGATCTCGATCCAGCTTCACTAGAACTAGAAACTAAACTCAACAAATTATTCGATAGCATAGAAACCAAAATAACTAAAGTTATTACAAAAGATCGCCCCCAATTAAAAGATCGAATTTATCAACCGCCTAACCTTGAAAATAGATTATTTGAAAACAGCAAATATCAGATATTGCCAGCGGCATTGCCCATGAAAACTAGCACTCTATGCCAACTTAGAGATGATTTCTGGCAGCAAGATAACTCTAACGGCATCGCCTACTATAGACAGGAATCTCATGCTAATTCTAATAACTATATCGAACACTATATTAGCAGTAGTGAAGATATTCAAGTATTACCGTGGGATAGTGCTAGACAAATTATCGATAAATTTGGATTTAATACCGTTCTATTACAATTATTATTTGCAGCTCATGCCGTCAAGTGTCCACGACCTTGGGAAAGTGAATTTTCCCTAAGTGGTAAAGATATTATTAGAGAATTGGGATGGGAAAACCGCACTGATATTTCACTTCATTCAAAATTATTAGAACTAGCAAATACCAGCTTCGCCCTCGATTGTTTGCTGATTAAAGCCGTCTGGGAAAACCCTAACCACAAAAAAGGCAAAAAGAGAGTCACGATCGACACATCCAGAATGTGGAACGTGCGGGTACAGATGACCGGACAAATGGATTTGGAAGGCAATGTGAAGAATCCAGAAGATTTACATATCACCGTCAGACCGGGAATGTGGACTAAAGGATTTATGGATGGCGGTAAGCATTCTCAAGATGCCTTATATCAATTTGGCTACTTGGCACAGGACGTGATCAAGATAAATCCCTATCACAATGAACTAGCATTAAGACTGGCCATTCACCTCACTTTAGATAGCCACGCCGATCGTGTCACCGAGTACCGCGTTCGCGATCTGTTGGAGATCGCCATGCCTAAATATAAAATCGACCTAGCTGGTAACGATCGGGAGCGAAAACACAAGCTCAAGGAACAATGGGATCGGGCGATCGGCAAATTGATGGAACTAGGCTGGGTCATTGAGTTTGACGATGACAGTTACCCACCAGAAATCAGACCCGACAGCAATATCAAGAGACATCAACGCGGCTATCTAGAAAAACTACTCAATGCTAAGGTCTATATCCGCTCGACATTTCCCCAAAAAGTGGATATCGACAGACACCTATACGATTTAGTCCCCGCAGAATTGCCGCCGCTGCTAATCGAATCCAAACCCACCAGCAAACTCAAGACCTTCAAGACTTTACCAGCTAAAGCTAACATCCCCAATATCAATTTACGAGTGGCTAGAGAGGCTAAAGGATGGACGCAAAGACAGCTCGCTGCCGAGGTAGAAGTGTCCCAAAGCCTTGTGGCTCAATGGGAAAGGGGAAATCGAACGATCGATGAGAAGAACCTGGCAAAATTACAAGCAAAACTGAATCTATAAATTATCTGTACTTTACAATCGTTTACAGAGCCACAACCCAGACAGGCAAGACTTTATGGGGGGTTTTTTACCCAAAATAGTTTGATTACAGATTTTCAAAAATGGTAATCAAAAAAAAACTCAAAAATTAGACCTCAAACCCTTGATGTATAAGGAAATAATCGTGATTACAGATCGCTCTAGTATCTGCCAACAAACTCTCTAGTATCTGCCAACAAACTGCTCTAGTATCTGCCAACAAGGGATACTCAAACCCATTGGAATCGTAAATATAGTACTAAAAAAATATACAAAAAAAGACTAAAACAGCGATTTTCAAACTCAGGTATGCTTTATGGGCTGGAAATACAGCAATGTATCTTCCAGTAAAATTTTCACGCCAGATCGCAGGACTGCACTACCACTTTTCTGCTGCGGCTCTTCACCAGAAGTCACAGCAATGCTCGGCAACATAACTACCCCGATTGCTCGTTCCAAATTTAATGCCTACAAAGGTTTAGGTAACTCCTGCCCCGTCTGTGCTAGCACTTCGGGGAAATGTCGTTGGCAAAATTACGAGCTTTCCGCCAAAAACGGTAAAATTACCCCCACCATCAAAACCCTGTGCATGACTGGGGCGGGTGGATATGGC
>JANOPX010000254.1:0-19622 GCA_031422115.1 Chamaesiphon sp. VAR_4_metabat_408
GATCTGCGCTCTGGGCGCGTGGCAACTGTCGAAGGTAGCACCGTCACAGTCCGGGTACGGCATGGCAGTGTCCGAGTCAACAAGTCTAATGTGGTGAAGGCGGATGTCGATGCGACCAATGGCGTGATTCATGCAATCGATCGTGTCCTGCTACCGAAGGGTCTGTAGTCTTTTTTGCGGCTTCCCTGGTGGATCGTCGATCGACAAAATCTCCCACAGCAAGACTAGTCTAACCCACCTACCTCAACACATGAGACCGTAGGGGTAGGTTTATGCTAACAAACATCGATAAATTCAACCAACCCGAACAAAACCTACCCACCCCCACCAGCACCTGCCGATCGATTTGTGGGGAATATGCGAAGGTTGTTAATGGGGAGGGCAGGTTTTGATTTGGACATTTTATTAGTAGGCAAAGGAGATCCCTAAACCAGCCCCTACAAATCGATTCAAACAAGATCGAAGAGCCTATATTTCTTACGATCGAGCATCAATTTCGTTACCTAATTTAACTCTAGCTGATGCTAATACTTGCGGATCTAATGTCCAATTTTGCCAATCTGCACCCGCCGTTTTAGCTATTGCTAGAGCGCGTTGTTTTTTCCCCAACCGCTTGAGAATTTCCACATACTCAAAATCCTCCACCCCATCTCGCAATGCTTTGACACGCAGCGAAGGCATCATTCTATCCTTACCCAATCCTACTCGATCGCCAGGATAAAATAACATCCCATCCCCAGGATAGAAACCTTTTGCGAGGATATTATTTGGATTATCCCAAGGATTCGCCATATCCCAATTATCCACTCGCCAATAGAGCAAACCCTTCATCCCCAAACTAGCATTAATAAACCCCGCATGAACCCGATAATCGATGAGTGGATAGTCAATCAACCACTTCGGCGAATAGTTATCCAAAGCCATCGCGCTATAACTCCACACATCCCCCTTCCCATGTGTTTGGGCATATTTTACTTCCGCTAAACTGGGGAGATGAGTACGGGCAGATACCACCCACGTATCCACGGCAGAACGCCCCGTACCATCATCATATAGTGAAGGATGAGGTGGCATGACAACCAGATGTTTTAAGCCCGCCTGATGGATATTTCGCCCCCATTGGCGCAATGTTGGTGATATCTTGGTAGTCAGATTGGGACAGTATTGTTTCTCGACTTCATCAGCACTGTAGATAAAGACAGGAATCTTGGCTGGATGTCTTTTGGCAATCTCTTGAAATTTCGATACAGGCGGTGCGGCTCTCGGCGGGGAATTTTCACATGAACCCCACATAATACTAGCATCTCCAGCATTTTGGTCGCCCACTGTGGTCATGCCATAAGATTTGACATATTCCAATTCATCTTGAGGATTATTGGGATAGGTGGGATTGAGGCGATTTTTTAATAGTTCTAATTCATTCGATCGATTTCGCACTTGCCAAATCTGAAAGGCTGTTTGTAGGGATGGTTTTAGAGGTAGAGAAAACTTCCATACTTTGAGCGAGATAGGAATAGATATATTAGTTCGATCGCTCACAAGTTTAACACTACCTCGATATATTCCCGTAGGAGTAGTTCTAGGTACGAATACATCTACCCAATAAGCAGCATTTTTTCCCGCAGCCAAATTGTAGGGAGCTGCATCGAGATTCCCCTGAAGATCTGCACCAGTATCAGGATGTTTGAATGGAATCAATCCATCAGGATAAAAACCCTCACCTAGAGAGCAGCGATTGGGTTTACCACCCTTACAATAATCGGTACTGCTCTGTTTGACTAGCGCAAAATGTTCTCGATATAGAGTGATATTAGATTTGGCAATCTTTCCCTTTGCACTCCGCAAATCGGAAACTGAAAGATTAATTTGCTTCAAACCTTTCGCCGGAGCTGCAACCGCAATCTGAAACGACTCATACTCCCCCTTCGCCGCAAATAAGCTCACCCGATCTCTATTTTTGCGATCGCGATCTCCTTCTGTAGATGCAATTCGTTCTAAAGGTGACATCACCCAAACTTCTGGTTGTCGATCGGATTTTGCCATAGCATTCGATCCAATCCAAGCAAGCATAAATGCCAAACCACAGACAACACCAATAAACCTTCGCTTCAAATACATATTAATTGGTATTACTGAGAGAATGATGGAACAAGCAAGAGGAAAGAAAAGATAATTAGGATAAAATCTAATTATTCATATTATTTATGGTCGCAAACCATCTAGCCAAGGACGAAGCATATTTCCGACAACTTCAATCTCAATTTCTGCTTCTTTACGTCTAAAGACTGCATAAGGGATATAAGTATCTAAATAATCCATTTCTTGATGGCATCCTTCCTGACAATAAGCTGCAAATATAGGTATAGCATTTCGATTTTCTTCCCAACTATATTTCTGTCGTCGAAATTTATGAGAATTTTCCCAAAGAAAGATATTTATTTCGGATAAGCTTGGTAATCTTGGTAAATTAACAGGATCGTCATAATAATAGTCAGTCTCTAAGAGTTCGCTACCCCATGCAGGTGTTTGTAAGACTGAATAAATCATTTGATAATGTACGGCATCATTTGCTTCATCACTCCAATACTGTGCGACTAAGAGCATTGCTGAATGAAGCTGTGGATATTTATCAAAGGCTACTTTGATTCTTGGCACTATCTCAGAATTAATTATTTTTTCTCGAAGCTCTGCTGCTTTTTCTTTGGTATAGATATGTTGAGATTCCATTTTATTTTTGAATCGATTATTTATAAACTAGTTAAACTTGTGATTGTCGTTCTGTAAAGGGAAGATGGTGCATCAAACATTCTAAAATAGCTCTTCGAGAAATTATGTTTTACTCATATTATTTACTATCGCAAACCATCTAGCCAGGGACGAAGCATATTTTCGACAACTTCAATCTCGACTTCTTCTTCCTTCCGCCTAAAAACTGCATAGGGGCTATAAGCTTCTCGATAATCCATGTCTTGATGAGAGCCTTCCTTACAATAAGCTGCAAATGCAGGTATAGTATCTTCCTCATTTCCCCAGCAATACTCCCCATTTTTAAATTCATCAAAATCTTCACCAAAGCGTTCATAGACTTCATCTAATTCGGGCAATCCTGGTAAATTAATAGGATCGTGTTCATAACACTTTTCGATTCCTATCTCCCAGGCAGGTGTTGGTAAAACTGAAAAAGTCATTTGATAATGTACTTCATCATATGCCTCATCATTCCAGTACTGTGCTACTAGCAATATTGCCGATCGAATCTGAGGATACCTACTAAAGACTAGTTTAACTTGTGGCACTATCTCAGAATTAATTATTTTTTCTCGAAGCTCTGCTGCTTCTTCTTTGCTGTAGATATGTTCGGGTTCCATTTGGTTTAAGAGTGATTTTTTATATACAAACTAGCTTGACTTGTGCTTGCCGTTCTATAAAGGAAAGATGGTGCATATAACATTCTAATATAACTGGTAAGTCTTGATTGCCATTGGTGCGATCGCGGATCCAATCTAAGCCAAAAGTCTGAGGATCGATCGGTTGATGGATATCGCCCTTGCCATTATTTGCAGAAATATGAAATTCGCCAATATTGGGATAATTTTGTAACTTTTGCCAGGTCGATCGATCTAAACTACCTTGACAAAGCTGAATATAAATATGCGATACATCAACCGCCAGGTTCAAACCAACTGCCATTGCCCATAATATATCATCACTCGAACC
The DNA here is from genome assembly GCA_031422115.1 of Chamaesiphon sp. VAR_4_metabat_408. Classification (GTDB taxonomy): domain Bacteria; phylum Cyanobacteriota; class Cyanobacteriia; order Cyanobacteriales; family Chamaesiphonaceae; genus Chamaesiphon. The sequence goes on from JANOPX010000254.1 coordinate 3,718, forward strand.
CAAATAATAACCAGCGTACATAGTTTCTAATACTAGATTTTGGTATGCTCCCTGCTCTGCTTTTCTTCTCCATATTTGACTGACTTCATCTTCAATTTTGGGCGGATGAACAGAATTAGAGCTAACTAGACAATTACCATTAGTATCCCAAACCTTCTGCCTCAATCTATCCCAGGAAAATCCATGATGGGTTCTAATTTTAAGCGGTTGTTGAGATAGCCATTGCTGAAAGTTATTAGAAGGTGCATTTCCAGGAGTTAATTGCAATCCATCTATTCCCAAATCCATTAAATCTTTCGCCGCAGACTGCATCTCACGCCCTTGAAGACAACTTAACGCAAGAAATAACATGATAATTCGTTAAGATAGACACTCATAATTCTACTACATTCTTGTCGAACGATCGATTTGCTAAGAACCCCGACTTCTCCAAGAAGTCGGGGTTCTGGAACATACTTCTAACCATCTTGACTTGCCATCCACTATCATCCGCACCAAAACCAAAAATTCCCGTGTCGATCTTAGCGTAAACTTAAAATTAGCTCTTACTCACAACTAAAATCTATGTATAGTGTATCGATCGAACAGAAACAGTATCAGACTTACATTTTAGCCGATCGAACTGCAAATGCTCAAGTGGAAGTAGTACCAGAGCGCGGCGGTATCGCCACCCGTTGGAACATTGATGGCAAAGAAGTATTCTACCTTGATACCGATCGATTTACCCATCCCGATTTGAGTGTCAGAGGTGGTAATCCAATCTTATTCCCCTTGTGTGGTAACTTACCCGACAACACCTATACTGTTGACGGCAAAACATATACAATCAAACAACATGGTTTCGCCCGTGAATTACCTTGGACAGTATCAACACAAAGCACTGAAGGTAAAGCTAGTCTAACTGTCATGCTCGCTAGCAATGCAGAAACCAAAGCCGTTTATCCCTTTGATTTTGAAATCGCCTTTACTTACGAACTCCAAGGCAATAAATTAGTCACTCGTCAAGAATACAAAAATCTCTCATCTACCCCAATGCCATTCTCGGCTGGTTTCCATCCTTACTTCCTTTGTGGCGATAAAGATACTATCGAAGTAGAAATTCCCTCGAACCAGTACCAAGATAATCAAACCAAAGCAACTCATGCTTTCGATGGTAAATTTGACTTTAATAAAGACGAAATTGATTCTGTATTTGGTAACTTAACGAGTAAATCTACTTCAGTTACAGACAATAGCCGTAAATTAAAGCTAACTATAGATTATGATGATTTCTCAAATTATCTAGTATTTTGGACAGTCAAAGGTAAAGAATTCTATTGTCTAGAACCTTGGAGTGCTACTCGGAATGCCTTCAACACTGGCGATAACCTCACAATTTTAGCACCTGGGGAAACTTGTACGGCATCGATCGGATTCACTGCCAATTTCTTCTAAGACTTCGCTAGGATGCGTTAGGCGATCGTCTAACGCACCCGTACAGTGTAAACTGTTGGTTAACCCCAGGATAAGATCTTTTAATTCCCGGATATCTGTGTCCGTTCCTTGGCGCATAGTAGTTAAATGTGACTAATTCTATTTGATAAGTAGTCGTAGAATCCGATCTGAACCGATCGACCCCATTATATTGTCAGCGATTAAGATAAAGGGATAGTGTTGAATTTGTGGGCAGTCAACGATTTGAAGCCTAAATATAATCCCCCCTGGTGGCTGCAATCTGGTTTGGCGATGACACTCTACACCGCACTGGGTAAGAGTAAAGACTGGGAAAAAGACACCCACGAGTCAGAACCACAATATCGCGAACATATCTTCACTGGCGATGGTGGCGTGCCAATTTTTGGGATTGTGGCAATTCCTCCCGCACCGAAAGGGACGATTGTTGCTACCTATGGCATCACCGGAACCCTGGAAAATCAGTGGTTTTTAAGAATTTTGGGACGGAAAGCTTACGCCTGTGGTTATGCAGTGGTGATGTTTGACTGGCGAGCGCATGGCAAGACAGCCGAACTTTCGCCGCAACTGACTTCCGATGGCATCCATGAGGGGGAAGATTTCGTCCAGATTGCCCGCCAATCGGTTCAGCTAGGCTGTCCCGCGCCGATGTGGTTGGTGGCATACTCTTTGGGCGGTCAACTTGCTCTATGGGGCATCAAGGCGGGGGAGAATGTACCCGAAATTGCAGGCGGTGCGGTCATCTGTCCGAGTCTGGAATCCGATCGATCCCTAACATACCTGATGGCGCATCCTATCGGCAAATATCTAGAGCGATCGATCGCCAAAGAGCTGCGAAAATTAGCCTGGGGACTCCATCACCATCATCCAACCGAAATAGATCCAAAAGCTATCGATCGTGCCACCACAATCTGGGGATTCGATCGAGAATTAGTGATTCCCCGACTTGGGTTTGAGACAGTAAAAGATTATTATGCAGCTACTAGTCCGCTGTATTTTCTCGATCGACTTACCAAGCCAACGTTGATTATTTATGCAGCCGACGATCCGCTCTTCGATCCTACTCTAGTCAGTGACTTGGAGGATATCGTTCAAGGTAAATCGAACATAGATCTCATCCTCACCCCCCACGGCGGACATGTTGGACACATTAGCAGCCAAAGTTGTCAAAGGTTAAGTAACGATCGCGACCCCTGGTGGAGTTGGAATCGTGTTTTAGAATGGATACAGGGATAGTTAAATTAATTGAGAATTGAGTTGTTGGAATGGGGATTTTGTCCCGACCCTACCACCCTACCACCCTACCACCCCACAAACCCTATGAGCTTACGCGACCAGTTTAATAAACTTAGTGGCAAAACCCAATTTGTGGTGGCGCGAATTTTTCTCCATCTGGGTGGGGAAGAAGTCTCACCCCTACTGGGAATCCTCAACCAAGCAGCTCGTCAAGCGATCGAATCCGATGGAGATATGACTATAGTAGGCGAAGGACTAGTAGAAGTCTGTCAAAATCTCCTGCAATACGACACCTATTGGCGATCGGCATCCAACGAAGGTGATGTATTCTGGGATGAAGGCGGCGCGGGCGATTTTGCCAACGAATTATTCACCGATTCGGCTCAACGCTACATGAGCGAACCCGATCTGAGTGCGCCAACAGACCCCAAACAGCAATTAACCCTACCCGCAACTCGCAATCTAATTGTGATGCTGACAGTCGCCTTTGAAGGAGCCGAGCCGAGTCTCGAAACCGATCTCGCCGATATGTCTGCACTCAAAACCGGACTAAAAGCTCTCATCAATCTCCACTACCAAGAACGGCTCCGAGCGATATACGTCCACTTCTCACCCGCTCGATTTGGCGATGAGCTAACCGACGATCAAGTTCTACAGAACTTTCCAGAATTAATTCCCTTGTAAGTGTGGCAATTAAGGGGGATGGATTTTGGATTTTGGATTTTGGATTTTGGATTGAGGGAGACTGGAGAGTGTTGAACTTTTCATCCTACTACCCTCCCACCCTCCCACCCTACTACCCTACTACCCTCCCACCCTACTACCCTACTACCCCAACCCCTCATGAAATCAGCCTATATGTTTCGTAGATTAGTCATCATCTTTATGGCATTGAGCCTATCTTTGACCTCTGTAGCTTGTGGCTCCAAGAGTGAAGATCGATCGCAAGCCAACAGTCAACAGTCACCTACTGTCAGCAACAACACCAGCCAAAAACCGATCGCTGTTGGCAAGTATCCCGTCCAGCAAGCCAGCTATAATGACGCGAATGGTGAATATAACCTGATGCTGATAAATACCCCTGCTGGTACCCCTCCTCTGTACCGCACCACCAATCTCCAGATGGCGCGACTCACCGAGGAAGAAGTCAAAGCTGGTGAGAAAAATTATCTCAAATCAGACAAAGGTCAAGTTTCTCTCCATGTCACCGAAGACTATAAAATTGAGTACGTCCATAACGTGACTGAATCTAAGACCAATCCCCAAACCGGACAAAAGGAAACAGTCGTAGTCAGACAGGAGTCTAGCTTCTGGAAACCCTTTGCTGGAGCTGTCGCCGGAAATGTTGCCGGAAGTCTAATCAGTAACATGCTCTTCAGACCCCAATACTATATGCCTCCCGCATATAGTCAGGGTGGGATGAATGGTTATGGTGGTTATGGAAATAATTACGGACAAGCCGTCCAAAGTTATCAATCTCGCTACAATAGTCCACCCCCAGCCGTGACAAATCGGACGACTTTACGCACCACTGGACGCTTGAATAATGGCTTCGGTAGCAACAATGCCACTCGTACCAATCCAGCCAGAGAAAGCACTCGCTCTACGGGTTCAGGATTCGGTAGTAGCAACCTCAATCGCTCCCAGAATGGATCGCGTACCGTTCGTCCTTCTGGTGGTTCTAGCCGCAGTTTTGGCAGTGGTCGGAGCCGTTCTGGTTCTGGCTTTGGTAGCGGTCGAAGACGTTAGAACTTTCGATAAATAGCAACCACATATATCGATCTATATCCCCGACTTCTCCAAGAAGTCGGGGATATATTTTGTGGTAGTAAATTGGTTAATTAGTGATACTGACAAATCCAGATTTTTCTAACAATTCTTGTCCCTGCTTGGTTTTCAATAGTTTTGCATAAGCATAACCAGCTTTTTGGCGATCGCTTCCATCGGCTTTGATGATTACATAAATTTTGCGCGTGAGGGGATAGTCTTGATTTCTGATGACTTCGGCATTGATTTTATTGCGATCTCCCTTTTTACAATCATTGAGAGAACGTAGGGGTTCTTGATAAGGTTTAACGAAACTATTTGCCGTTGTACCGATCGCCAGTGGTTTGGTAGAACAAGAATCAACGATGACTTCTTTTGCTGCACCATAGTAAATCCCGCCTAGATTTTTGATGACTTGTTGCAAACCTTCGGTAGTATTTGCAACCATCTGAAATTTTAATTCATCACCTTTTTTCAATACCAAATCCTTGAAAGAAGACACGGTACCACCAGAACTTTCGACACGAGAAAGAGCGATAATAGGTAGATTTGGACCACCAACTTGACTCCAATTAGTCACTTTCCCTATGTATATATCCCGCAATTGGTCTACTGTTAGACCAGGAATTTTTAGTTGGGGATTGACAACGACGGTTAGAGCATCATAACCCACTGCTTCTTCTTTGAGGCGGTTGGTTTCGACGAGATTGGCATATTTAGATTTATCGAGGGAGACAGATGACTGGGCAAAATCCAAGTCTCCTTCAATTAACCAGCAGATACCTGTATTAGAACCAGGTTTCTTATCGCACTTACCATTAGAGATCGATCGAATATTTGCACTGGGTGAATTAGCATCGGTGTATGAAATATTGTACTGGGGTAAAGCTCCCTTGATGACACTATCCATCGCAATATCTGCCTGTCGAGTCGTTGCCCAAGTGGTACTCCCTCCGAACCTAAATGCCCCAGATGGAACATCTTTGATATCGGCAAAAACTCCTCCTGTGTTATTACTGGCGATGCCAGTATTTTGATTTTGTGGAGAGCACTTTACGATAATAAATGCCATGACACCTAGTCCGATGAGGGCTGGAATCCAATTTTTGGTAAATAGGGCAAAGATCGGATTTGGTGAATTGCTTATCGGTGCAGGTTGAGGTGGTACCTGTGGCGGCGGGGATGCAATTGTGGGCAGTGGCTGGAGTGGGGGATTGGCAATTGGGATGGGTTGAGCATATCCCGTTCCCTGACGGGTAGTTACTGCTGGGATGGCGGCAATTTCTCTGAAAATAGTTGCAGTACTATTGGGCCGTTGTTCGGGTTTTTCCTGCATCAATCGATCGATCAAATTCATGTAGCCTAGAGAGATATTTGTGGTCTTATTTCTCCATACCAATTTATCCTGATAAGCATCATAAAGATCGAGTGGATCTTGTTCGGTTAGTAAATAAACAAAGGTTCGCCCCAAAGAATAGAAATCCGATTGAGATGATGCTTGCCCTGGTTTTTGTTGTTCGGGAGCTGCATAACCGGGCGTATAGATACAAGTAGCTTGTCTATGAGTAGTTGGAATGGCTTCTTTGACTGCCCCAAAATCGATTAATATTAATTGACCGTCTGGTTGCAGGATAATATTTGAGGGCTTGATATCGCGGTGAAAAATTCCCCTATTGTGAATTCCTTGGAGAATTTGAGTCAACTGAGATAGCCAACTAATTGCGGTTCTCTCATCGATCGGTCTCTTGATTGCCTTGATATACTCTTCCAAATCCATCCCATAGATTCGCTCCATCACCAGACAATAAAGAGCGTGCGGAGAACCATTCGGTTTGTACAAGAATAAATCTTCAACATGGGGAATCCCACTAATCCCATCCTCAGTCAGATCTCGGAGCACTCTATATTCACGATCGAATAGTTCGACCGCGATATGATTATCACTCTTGAGCATTTTTAATACTTTGGGTACTCCCTGCTCGACGATTTCATAGGTATTCCCAAAACCGCCTTTGTCGCTCATCAATTTGGTGACGCGATACTTGTCTGCTAGGAGCAGCCCCGAACCACAGCCTTGACAAAAGAGCATCTGGTCTGAGTTCTGCGGCTTAGGACACTGAGGATTGATACAGAGACTCATAAAACCTTCGGCCGATCGTAATATTGACACTTCAATAATTGTATCGACTTATGGAATTTATGGTATCTATTTTGACAAGTAAAATAATTATTCACCGATCGATAATCTACCTAAACTGGAGATCGAACTAACTTTTGTTGGGCTGGAGTAGCTCATCTAAGTTTTTAGGCTGAGGACATTGATGACTACCGCTTGTATCCTCGGCGAAAGAATCGAGATCGATGAGACTTTTGACTTAACTTTTGGCGATGACCGCATACCCCACGATCGATTAAAATACTGTATCGTCGATCGCCGAGCGTAATCTGGGCATACTTAGTAATGGGAGGACTCTAGTAAGATTTGACTCATCTTACTATCTACAACGTTTGCGATCGCCGCCAAATCATCACTACTCGCACTATCTGCGCCTAGGCTCCTATCTTTTGGTGCAAATTGCTGTCGGTGTTGCCAAGGAGCCAATGAGATTGTTGGCTGCACCTTCACTTCGGGAAATCGCTAGTAGTACCCAATCTACCCCAACCCAGATTAGAGTCATCCGCACCTCTGTCAAGGTCAATAATTTGCCGTTACAGCAGCTCGACTTGCTCGGTAAAACCCAATCTGGACAAGCATTAGACCTAGATTCATGGCTGGTGCCGATCGATTCTACCTTTAAACTATTAGAGATTCAACCCAAATACTTGCCCAGTGGCGAATTGGAATTGACATCGCCATACTTACTCGTCAGACTACGATCTTCTCAATGGCAATGGCATCAACAATTAGGGCGCGCCATCACCATTGGCGAGCTGCGAAAATTGCCAGAGCTAAAAATAGAATTCGACAACACCACCAACACCCTCAACTTTAGCTACAACACCCCCAAAATTGCCCTCAAAGCCTCACCAAAACCAGAACCAGTCAGTTTCGACGGTTTACCAACGATCGACCCGCCTACAGCCAGTCTAACTGGCACTCAGCAACGAATAAACCTCAGCGGTTCGGCAAATAACCAACTCAATGACCAAGGTGAATTCAAAGCCGTGGGAAATATTTTAGGTTCTAGTTGGTATCTCCGAGTAGATCAACCCAAATTGTCCAATCTCCTCACCTGGAGCTTGAGCGATGCGATCGCGATCGATCAAAATCTAAGCACAGACTGGATTACAGGCACTCAAGCCCCCTTCTGGCGCAGACAGGGAAACCCCACTGGTACCTATTGGGGGGTGACGACGATTCAGCGTGAAGGTTTTGCCCCACCACCTTCCCTCTACGGCGGCGATTTTCTGCCAAATGACAGGTTGCAGTCAAATCAATTGGGACGCACTGTCAGCGGGCAAGCGCAGCCGGGAACGGTGGTAAGATTGGTTAGAGGCTTGAGTACTGAAAATGTCGGTCAAGTTTTGGTAGATAGTTCGGGTGTGTTTCGGTTTGAGAATGTGCGGGTGACTAGCGATGGGGAATTTGGCAGCAATTATCGGTTGCTGCTATATCCACGGGGACAACTTACCGCCGATCCTCAAGTCCAGAATGTCACATTTACTACAGTTCCTGGGCAACTACCACGGGGAGCGGCAGCGTGGATTGCTTCAACAGGGGTGAATTACAATCGGGTACCGAATAGTTTTATCGGTGATTTCAATCTCCCCCAGGGTGGGGTAGCTTATCGGCGCGGGGTAAATGAGTCGGTGACTGTTGGGGCTGGATTGGTGTACGATCCAATTCAGCGGGGAGTTGGTGAGTTATTTTGGCAACCCACGGGAGTTCCCCTTCAGGCTTCGGTTTCGGCGGTAACTGGCGATCGATGGGATGTGGTGAGTAATGTCAATTATCGCCCGACTCCGAGCCTAACTGCCAATTTTAGCAATGATAAATTTTCTAGTCGGGGGGATATTAGTTGGCAAGTTATCCCCCAGTTTACGGCTAGTAGTAAGTATGATAGCTTGTCGGGGGTGGCGATCGGCGGAGACTATACTTTTAGTCTATTTCCGAATAGTAGTTCCAATCTCCAAGGTACCTATGATAGTCAATCTTTCGTGCGCTGGGGTGCGAGTCATCAGCAGCAAAATTGGCAAGTGAGGGTACAGGGGAATGAAATCAGTCTCAATTCAGAAGTCACTTATCGCATTCCCGCCGCTGCTGGTAGCACTCATAATTTAGTCGCTAATTATCAAACTACCAGTCAGCTTGCCCCAACTACCCTCGGTCAGGTATTGTGGAGATATCAATCTGGGAGTCTGAATTCAGAATTGGGTTATGGATGGAGTGGTTTTGGAGCTGGCACGAATGCGAGCCTGGGTTTAACTCTGTCGCCAGGATTGCAATTGACAGGCAGATATCAGGGAATTTCGGCTCTTACCGATCGAACTAGTTTCTCCGTAGAGGTACAGTCTAGCATCGATCTTCAAGGTGGTACTAAGACTGAAAATACCAGAGTAGAAGAACTCCGCACTCGCGGGGGAATTATGATTCGACCATTTTTCGATCGCAACAATAACGGCAAACAAGATCCAGGTGAGGAAAATTACTGGCATCCAGAATTGATAACCCTAGATAAACAACCCTTGAATCCCAGTCGGATCAATAAATCGATCGATACTGTCGAAATCCGCGCTATCCCTGGTAGCTATCGATTGGATCTCAATCCCACCCATTTACCACCCCATTGGCGGAGTTCGATTTCTGCACTACGAGTTAATGTGGCATTAGGTACCTACACTACCATTCCGCTACCGTTAATTCCGATGTATGCGATCGAGGGAAAAGTCACTGATGAGATCGTTGGCGAAAAGTCTACCGGAGGTAATCGACCTCTCTCTAGTATAGAAGTAGTCGCCACGAATATCTCTGGTCAGGGGGAACGTCGATCGACTATCTCCAAAGCTGATGGTAGTTATGAATTAAACGATTTGGCTTTAGGTACCTATGAAGTCTCGATTTCTGGACAATCCAATCCTACTATTATATCGATCGTTTCCGACTCGCCGATCGTCCAAAAATTGAATTTAAAGCTCCATCAATCTAATCAGATCGAATTCCGTTAATTCTCAAACTTTTGAGTTGGTGCGTAGGTTGTTTACCCCACCCCAACCCTCCCCTTGCCAAGGGGAGGGAGCCGGAACAATCCCAACAGAAAAAGATATGAATCGATATCTAGAATCTAACCTCCCCCCTTTCCAAGGGGGGATTGAGGGGGGTAATCTAGAGACTATGCCCCTCAAAAAAAATCATTGATATCGATTGCATTCCCAACCAATCTAACTATCCACCCGATAATATTCCTTGCTATCTTCAGCATAAGCCCAAGCTAGTCCTTCTGGATCGCGATTGCGAGTCCAATCGGTAAAATCTGGCTCACTCCGACGCTTATAAATAGTACTAGAATGAACGTCCAATCGCTTGGCTAATTCGGACTGAATAATCTTGACGATCGGTCGATCTGTGGTAGATTCTGCTAGATGAGGTGTAACTATTGGTGTAGGCAAATCCTCTAGATCTTCTAATACCTCACGGAGACTGCTTGATTCCACAACTATCGGTTCTGGGACTAGTTCCGGTAGTAAAATCGATGCTGGTGGCGTTGCGGTAGGAATTTCTACCTCAACTGGTGGGGCAATTTCTACTGGTGGCAAAGAGATTGTAGCAGCTTTGGTTGCAGCAATTGCCGGGACAATTTCTGGATCTTCACTATCATCAAAAATACTCCCAAGAGTACTAACTGAGATAAAATAGTAGACCTGTCCTCGATCGACATATTGACGACTACCCGCTCCAAACTCCTGAGCTTTTTCGGCTAAGTATCTAGTTGCTTGCGCTCCAGAAATATTAGCACCAAAAGACAGATCGATCGGTGTAATTTCCCCACGATTTTGGACGATCAGCCGTTGAAAAAATGGATCGATCGACTTAACTTTATCTCCCCATTTTTTCAACTGATAAACACTTACTCCTACCAAAATTGCCGCCCCCGCCAAAATCTGCCGCCAAGCGACAAAAATTGTAGACATCGCTAGTGCTGCGGGGACTAAAATTAGTAAAAAATAAGGGGCATTTTTTGTATCGATAACTTTTTCAGACATAGTTCGATCGGTTATTAATAAATTTGTGATTAGTTCCTATCTAGAACCTAAATCTATCTTACTTATTTATAATTAACAATTCCAGCCAGATCTGCCGCTGCTAGACTCGCACCGCCAACTAAAGCACCATCGATTTCTGGTTGTGCCATAATCTCATCGATATTACTAGGTTTTACCGAGCCGCCATATTGAATTGTAATATTAGGATTGGTTAACCCGTCGCGAATTAAGCCGATGACTCGATTGGCTTCTGTAGCTGCACAAGTATCTCCAGTACCGATCGCCCAAATTGGTTCGTAAGCAACAACCAATTTATCTTGGTCGATCCCAATTGTACCTCGACTCAATTGTGCCGCAATTACCCTTTCGGTTTCATTGGCATCTCGTTGTTGTTTGGTTTCCCCAACACAAAGGATGGGAATCAAACCACTTTTTTGAGCGGCTTTGAGACGCAAATTGACCGTTTCATCAGTTTCGCCAAAGTACTGACGACGTTCGCTATGACCGACGATAACGTATCTTACGCCCATCTCAGTCAACATCCCCGCTGAGATTTCTCCAGTATAAGCCCCAGCATCTTCCCAGTGAACATTTTGAGCACCAAGCCTAATTCGGCTACCGTGCAGACTTTTACTAACAATAGCCAAGTCTGTAAATGGCACGCACAAAACTACCTCCCGTTCGTCAGGAGTATGTTCGATCTGCGGCATAAATTCCATCAAAAACTCAGAGGCTTCACCCTGAGTTTTATACATTTTCCAATTACCAGCAATAATAACTTTACGCACAGTTTAAATTAGGTTACTCGATCGGGATTGCCTCTCTATAATCCCATAGATGGGGACGGGGGGATGGGGGGGAGGGGGACTGGGGGACGGGGGGACTGGGGGACTGGGGGACTGGGGGACTGGGGGACGGGGGGACTGGGTGAATGGGGGACTGGGTGAATGGGTGACTGGGTGACTGGGGTCTGTAGGGGCGGGTTTATGAGATTACCTCCGGTAGGCTTCGCCAACGATGACGCTTCTACTAGAGATTCGTTCAAACAAAGCCCTCCTCTAAAGATGTAGGGTGGGCAAAAGTTAAACACCCCCCAGTCTCCCTCAATCCAAAATCCAAAATCCAAAATCCAAAATCCAAAATCCAAAATCCAAAATCCCCTAATCCCTCACCACAAGAGCAACCCCCAACAAAATCGAGGGTAAAAGCACAGCACTGAGAACGATCGGCATAGTTGGGACTGGCTCCATACTGGTGCTAAAGTATTTGATGCCGATCGAGATTGCCACCGATGGTAGTAGCATTTTGAGTAATAGTCCGATTCGATCTGACATTAGAAATCTCTATCCCTGAATTTACGATGCAATTTAGCGAACTGATAATTAAGCTAGGATCTGCCGTCACTGCGAGTAGTTTGGGCATAAACAAAGATCTCGATCCGATTTTAACTGGCTTGGCACCGATCGAGACGGCTAGCTCTGAGATGATGAGCTATATCGAGGGTGACAAATTTGCCAAATTTGTGAGTACCACAGGTGCGAGTGCCTTGGTTTTGCCGATGAATGAAGCAATTCAAGCGGTTGCTACCGATCGAGGAATTGCTTGGATAGCAGCCAAAGAGCCGAGATTGCTATTTGCCCAAGTCATCAAACAATTTTACCAACCATTCCGACTACCCGTGGGAATTCATCCGAGCGCGATCGTCGAAACTGGCGTAGAACTAGGCGAGGGGGTGTCGATCGGTGCTCATGCTACGATCCAGTCTGGCGTAAAAATCGGCAGTGGGGCGATCGTCCATCCCAACGTCGTAATTTATCCCGATGTCGAAATCGGCGATCGATCGATCCTCCATGCAAATTGTACCATCCACGAACGAACGCGGATCGGTGCCGATTGCGTCGTCCACAGTGGGGCTGTCATCGGCGCGGAGGGGTTTGGATTCGTCCCCACGGCTACTGGATGGTTCAAGATGGAACAAGCAGGTTATACGGTCTTGGAGGACAGAGTAGAGATCGGCTGCAATAGCACGATCGATCGTCCAGCCGTCGGCGAAACTCGGATCGGGCAGGATACCAAGCTAGACAACTTAGTCCATGTGGGACATGGCTGTAATATCGGCTCCAATTGCGCTCTCGCCGCGCAGGTAGGATTAGCTGGAGGGGTGAAAGTGGGAAATGGAGTCTTACTAGCCGGACAGGTGGGAGTCGCTAATCAAGTCACCATCGGCGATCGCGCAATTGCCTCATCAAAAACGGGCATCCATAGCAACGTCGAACCGGGGGCGATCGTCTCAGGCTATCCAGCAGTTTCCCACAAACTATGGCTCAAAACTGCGGCGATCGTCAATCGACTCCCAGAAATGTATCAATTCTTCAAACAAAGTCAACGTCAGTAAAATTGCCGATCTTTAGTAGATGGGAATGTTTGGTAATCGCGATAATTTCCATCGATTCGCACCTAATGTTATGTCAATTCACAGATGCCATTATTCTTCGATCGTGGTAAGCTACCCCTGTAACAGAAATAGTCAACTAGTATAAAGTCTAGAAAATATCTATGTCTTAGTACTATTATCTGCTCCGATCGACACTTGACTAATACGTATCGTAATTTACATGCGATTGGTTGAAAATCTAGCAGTGTAGGGCACTAGCCTTTGTGACCCGCCTCGCGAACAAATATAGGTTGTTGAAGTTGAAGTTAAAGTTTCTTTAACCTAGATTTGTTGTTTGCAAGCACAGTCCGTAGAATCAATGTATTCCGTGACAGCTCATTCAACTTTTGGCAGTGTTGACAGGTCGAGGTGATGGGACGTTTTCATTTGGCGCACCATTGACATCTGCCGAAGAGCGATCTCTCACTACCACGGCAGGCGAATGGCAGTTACAAATCTAATATTCCCTGCAAGTCCCCTAGTTGTCGCAGACGTACAAAATTCTTGGCTGTTCCATTGACAGTCGCTCTAAAAAATTACAATTACTCATGAGAAACATATGAACGAAAATTGGCAAAATATCAGTGCCGGATTTAGTGCCAATGTATGGATGCTAGCTCAAGTAGAATCAGCACCCCCAGTGCTGATATCGACTCCCGGTCTCGATAATATGGTAAGGAATACCTTTGAGACAATGGGTCTTTTCTTGCCCAAACTCTTGCTTGGTGTTTTAATCTTATTTGTGGGCTGGATTGCAGCATTTGTGATTTCGGCGGTCGCCCGCAAAATACTCGAACGTACCAGTTTAGATAACCGGATTGGCAATTTTGTCACGGGTGGATCTCGTCAAGTAAATACTGAAAAATTATTCGGCGACATTGTTTTCTGGATCGTTTTTCTGATGGCCTTTGTTGCCTTCCTAGATGCACTCAACTTAAATGTTGTAGCTCAACCACTCAACAATGTCTTAAAACAAATTCTGGACTTTGTACCAAAATTGGGTTCGGCAGCGGTATTGGCAGGGGTTGCTTGGGTACTAGCAACCGCAGTTAGGGCAATTGTGATTCGCACGGCTGGAACTTTGGTCCCAGCCATGTCTAGACGGTTGGCAATGGGCGAAAATCAAGTCCTTCCCAGCGAAACATTAGGCAACGCCCTGTACTGGTTTGTATTCCTATTTTTCCTCCCAACCATTCTTGGGGTACTCGGATTGACAGGACCTTTGGCACCAGTTCAAACCCTTCTAACCGAGATTTTGAGTGCATTACCAAATATCTTCAAAGCGGGCTTAATCGGTGTCGTTGGTTGGTTCTTGGCGCGTGTCGTCCGAGAATTGGTGACAAACTTGCTAGCTGCTGCGGGAACCGAGCGGTTCGCAGCTCAAATCGGCCTAAATAGAACGGGTAGAAGTCAATCGCTATCTGGGATGGTTGGCACGCTGGTATACGTGATGATTTTGATTCCAACTGCGGTAGCAGCACTGGAAGCACTTCAGATCCCCTCGATTTCCAAGCCAGCTACTTTAATGCTGCAACAAGTATTGACAGCAATTCCGCAAATTCTGACAGCGGGAGCAATTTTAGTCGTAGCCTATATCATCAGTGGGTTTGTGGGAGAACTAGTTACCAACTTATTCAGTGGGTTTGGGTTCGACAACATCTTCCAGATTCTCGGCATCAACTCCTTGCATCAGCCTGTCGATACGCTCATGGAGCCAGGTAGTCAAAAACGCAGTCCGTCCCAAGTTGCCGGAATCATTGCTCGCGTGGGAGTCGTCCTCGGCGGAGCATTCATCGCTACTGGGGTACTAAATGTCCCATCACTGACGCAACTAGTAAATAACTTACTACTAGTTTCTGGACAAGTTTTGTCTGGAGTCGTAGTATTTGCGATCGGTCTATATCTCGCAAATCTCGCTCAGAGAGTGGTTGCCAGCTCTGGTACTCACCAATCACACGTCCTCGGACAAGCTGCTCGATTGGCAATTATCGTTTTTGTTGGGGCAATGGCACTACAACAAATGGGCATTGCACCAAGTATCGTCAACTTGGCCTTTGGTCTACTACTCGGTGCGATCGCTGTAGCAATGGCGATTTCATTCGGTTTGGGCGGTCGCGATGTAGCTTCTGACCAACTCCGTGAATGGATGTCCAGCTTCCGCGACAAGAAGTAACATTATTACATAATTCTAATCCGATCGGTCAGAAATTAGCCAGTGCTAGTTTCTGACTTTTTTATGGTCTCGATTTGGATTCAAGAGTTGCTGGGATAAGCCTTGAATCTGCTAGTTGAGCCGATCCCATTTTGGATTTTGAATTGGGAAAACCTCTCTGTTACTGGATTACACCACCTCATCCATCATCATTATTTTTTAAAATAGTATAAAATATTTGGTAAGTTGCGATTTTATGGGAGAGTAAGATTTTATGGTAGAGACCCAACCGATCGACTGTAGCGAACTCTGTAAGAATGGCTGTAGTCAACCCGATCGCTGTCAAAATGAAGCTCACGTTCAGTCAGCTTCCAAATTTATCAACGCAACGTCTCTAGACGACATGCACGAAATCGCCGAATCAGCAAGACGCAAGAAAATGTCCGCTCCTCCGCAGTGGGTGATTCCTGAGTGGTAGGGAGAGGGGGAGAGGGGGAGAGGGGGGGACGGGGAGACTGGGGGACTGGGGTAAAATTTGTTGCCCTCCTACCCTGCCACCCTGCGCGCCTGGGGGGGGGGGGGGGGGGGGGGGGGGGGGGGGGGGGGGGGGGGGGGGGGGGGGGGGGGGGGGGGGGGGGGGGGGGGGGGGGGGGGGGGGGGGGG
>JANOPX010000255.1:0-29013 GCA_031422115.1 Chamaesiphon sp. VAR_4_metabat_408
CCCTCTCCCCCTCTCCCCACTACGCTTCAATCGTCACTCGAAGATTACCGCGTTTTTTCATCACCCGACAAGAGGTAGTAACTCTTACCCCTTCGCCTTCGACATCTTGCTCGCGGGTAAATTCCAAGTCGATGAGTGTTCCACCCACCCGCAGATTTTTGAAAGAGATTTGCCCAATACTCGCGGGTAGTGCAGGATCGACGATGCGTAAGCAATTGCTGGGTGCATCGGGAATCAGATTGACCATCATCTGTAATAATTGAAAGACCGTTCCTGTCGCCCAAGCTTGGGGCGAACAAGCTATGGGATACTGAATTGGGCTATGTCGAGAAATTCGTTCGTAACCGCAGAAGAGTTCGGGCGGACGATGATAGGGTTGATAGATTGTCATGTCTAAGATGCTTTGAGCGACTTCTAAGGCCTGTTCGACTGCTCCAATCGATCGAAGACCCATGCCGATCAAACTATTGTCGTGGGGCCATACAGACCCCGTATGATAACCGATCGGATTGTAGGCAGGTGAGAGGCTACTCAGAGTACGAATTCCCCAGCCACTAAACATATCGGGTGCGCGCAGACGTTCGGCAACACTTTTGGCTTTTTCGGGGTCTAGTAAGCCGAGGTGGAGACATTGACCGGGGTTGGAACTGATACAATCGACCTGTTGTCCGGTACCATCGATCGCCAGGGCAAGAAACTGGAGATCTGGCACCCAGAAATCCTCGTTGAAGCGTAGTTTCAAGCTGTCCGCGTCCTGTTGCCACTTGGCGGCTAGTTGGTCTTCTTTACGGATTTTGGCGAGTTCGCTCATCCGAATTTTGGCAGCGTAGACATAGGATTGAACTTCACATAAAGCGATCGCGCCAGTGGCTATTTTACCAGACCGATCGACGATACAGTCTCCCGAATCTTTCCAGCCCTGATTTACCAATCCCCGCGCTGAGGTACGGAAATAGGCGAGATAACCAGTTTCGGCACACATCCGATCGATCCAATCCATTGCGGCGATCGCATTATCCCACAATCTTTCGAGCAGCTCGGTATCATGTGTCCAAGCATAATATTCGGCATACAACATCAACCAGAGCGGCGTAGCATCTACCGTTCCATAGTAGGGAGTATGGGGAATCTCGCCACATCGAGCCATTTCCCCGGTTCTCAATTCGTGTAATATTTTCCCTGGCTGCTCTTCCCGCCACTCGTCGTCTACTTTTCCCTGATATTGAGCCAACACCATCAGGGTTTCTCGCGCTATTTTGGAGTCCAAGATCAGAATCTGACTGGCCGCAATAATCGAATCCCGTCCAAATAGGGTACAGAACCACGGTACCCCCGCCGACAGTACCGTCCCTTGGACGCTGGGGGTATTGGGTCTTGTGGTGACGCGATCGAAGGTCTGACGCAATAGATAGATGTCTTGTTCGGCTCGTTCGATCGCTCGATTGATTTCAGGATTATCGGTGCGGATTTGGGTGATTTGCGATCGCCAATTATCTTCCTCCATCATTTCCGCTGCTTTGGCTTGAAATAACGCCATCGGAATATTTACCCGCGAGACAGGGCGATTATCCATCAACATCTCCAGCCGATAACCGAGCCTTTCGCTAGCATGAGACTCCAATTCTAACTCCCAAACTGCGGTATAACCTTCCAACCTGTCGGGCAATCGATGGGCAAACCGAACGTGAGACTCCAGAATCCCCCCATCTAGCCCCTGATAAGCCAAGGTTAGATCGTTCACTCCAACTGCTAGCTCCCGCTTGCTGGAATCGCTAGACGATGGGATCCGCCGCAATAAACCACCACGATGTTGACGATGGAAACCGCGAATTTCAAATATATCGGCAAAATCGGCATCAAAGCTCAAGCTCAACTCAAATCTGACCGCAGTGGTATTGTAATTGTGAATGGTGAGTTCTTCAAATAAACCACCATTGAGGACGATTTCTCGCTGAATGCTGATGGTTTCCGCGTTAATCTGCGGAATCTTGGGATTGGTGCATAATGCCGAGAGTGCAAACCCCTTATCAGCATTGCATGTGAGCAAAATTGGCGAACATCCCGCAATTTGCAATTCCAACCGACTCAAAAAGCGCGTATCTCGACAAAACAGTCCCATACTCGAGATCGTTTCATCCCGCGAGCAGCCAGAAATATTGCCCAGGGTATCTGTAATCAGGAATAAATCGTCATCTTTGAGAGTTAGAGTGGATTGAGTTCGATCGCTCATCACACACCCCCACTCTGGAATATCTAAGTCCGTAGCCGGAACAAATACTCTTCCATCAAGTTCGACAAGATTTGACATGGCTGGTACCTACTTGAAAAGACTCGCCCATATCTAGTGTAACGATCGCAGCAATTTTGACAGAAAGCTTGTCTTGAGTATTTGTTCGTGTTATGATCTATCTCTACGACAGATTCTATTTTGGTAGATATCTGCGATCGCACTTGGGGGTGTGGTGGAATGGTAGACGCAACAGACTTAAAATCTGTCGTTCGTAATGGACGTGCGAGTTCGAGTCTCGCCACCCCCACTAGATTAGATAAAAGTCGATCCCTATTTCCAGGGACTGTAGGGGTGGGTTTATGCTAGCAACGATCGATCCTGCAATTAACCTCAAACAAAACCCACCCTCCTCACCAGAATATTCAGTAGCCTGTAAGGTGGGCATTGCCAGCCCTTTCAACGTGTATAAATACCTAATGCTAGGATGGCGTAAACTGGTGTTCGATTCGTTCGCGTTCGCGAAGCGTCTCGAAGAGAAGCGTACCGAAGGTAATCGATACTAGTTGTTCAGTGCCCACCCTACTGGTACTCACGGGAACGAATGCAGAAGGTTATTTGTGAAAAGGGCGGGTTTTGATTTCAATATTTAGTTATTGCTAAAAGATTCTAGTCAGGAGGGTGGGTTTTGTTTGAGGTTAATTGCACGTTCTATCATTGCTAGCATAAACCCACACCTACAAACCCATGCAAGCAAAAGAGGTCAAATATCGACCTCTTTCACACGAACCAAATTAAGACGAATAATTAAAGTAATCCAGTACTAGCCCCAGGTTTACCAGTAGCTAGTACGACCTTAATAATTCTACCGCCCATTTTCATGATGCGTTGTTGTTCGCGAAACCAGCTATCGTAGGGAACTAGTTTAGTAAAATAAGTATTTTGTAATTCGCGTTGAGTCCGAATCCGGCTTTGGCTAGGAACGCAAGCGGTGACTTTGAACATCCGCATATTAATATTTCTCCTAATTCTTATTATTTTATAGATCGAAGTCTGGGAGTCAGTCGTCAATCCTAGATCCTCAAAACTCACTTGCATCAAGCTAAATAAGCGGTTTCAGAGCTAAAATTTACATCAGACTTCCCAGACTTTGATAACTTTATCTGTCGATTGGATTACTGGTTTTACAACCTAGCAATTAGCCCAAACCAGAACAGATATAGTCTAGGTAAACACCCATTTCTTTGCCAGCATCAGCACCAGTCAAACTAGCGGTTACTTCTTTGATAGCTTGGATAGCTTGAACAGTAGAAGCTACAGGGACTCCCAAGGAGTTGTAAGTTTCTTTCAAACCGTTTAATACGCGCTCATCCAAGATGGAAGGATCGCCAGCTAGCATTGCGTAGGTAGCATAACGGAGGTAGTAGTCCAAATCGCGAATGCAAGCAGCATAACGACGAGTGGTGTACATGTTACCACCTGGGCGGGTGACATCTGAGTACAACAAAGATTTAGCAACAGCTTCTTTGACGATAGTTGCAGCGTTAGCCGAGATCGTACCAGCAGCACGAACGCGAAGTTCGCCAGTACCGAAATATGCTTTGAGTTTGTCTAGAGCAGTGGAGTCAAGGTACTTACCTTGAACGTCCGAAGAATTGATGACAGAAGTAATTGCGTCTTGCATGTTCCTAAATTCCTTATTTAGTCCTTAGTTGGTTGGATGAATTAATCGAGGGTTCGACTAGCTCATTGCACCGATTAGGTAGTCGAAGTAAGCACCAGCTTCAGCAGCGTCTTCAGCAGACATCATCGAAGATGCAGCATCTTTCATTGCCCGTACGCCAGCAGCAACTGCTTCGATGGGAGTTCCGAGAGATCTGTACATTTCACGTACGCCGACAACACCGATTTCTTCGATGGGAGTTACATCACCAGCAACAACACCGTAGGTGATGAGGCGGAGATAGTAGTCCAAGTCGCGCAAGCAAGTTGCAGTCATTTCTTCGCCATAAGCGTTACCACCTGGGGAAACGACATCAGGACGTTGTTGGAACAATTTGTCGCCTGCACCTTTGACTAGACGCTCGCGAGAGTCAGTTAGGGTTTGAGCGATACGGAGACGGCGTTCGCCAGTGGTGACGAAGCTTTTGATACGGTCTAATTCGCCTGGGCTTAAATAGCGGGCTTCAGCGTCTGCATTGACGATCGCTTTGGTGACGATACTCATAGTGGGATTACTCCAAAAAAGTTTGTTACCAGATTTTTATTAAACTGGCTGCTGCCATCGATCGGCACTGATAATAATTATAGTTGCTTGGGCAACCTATAGTTAGTTATTATTCAGCAACCTATCCGCAAACATTTTGCGACATTTTCGATCGTTTATGAGTAACTTCGCAATAGTTCGTAACGATCGGCGATCGACAGACTCTCCACAGGTAGGATAATTATAGATAGCGCAAATCGATACTGGCAGTTTTAACCGCAGCCATAGATCCAAAGTCCGCCTACCTTTAGGACTCCCAACCCCCAACTCCCAACTCCCAACTCTCATGAAAAACGACCACAGACTGCCACTAAAGCCTCTCACCGTACCCAGTCGCCTTTTACTCGGTCCTGGGCCATGTAATGCCCATCCTACCGTCCTTCAGGCGATGAGTATGAATCCAGTCGGGCATCTCGATCCAACCTTTTTGGAAATTATGGATGAGATCCAATCGCTTTTGCGCTATGTATGGCAAACCGACAATCCTCATACTATTGCTGTCAGTGGTACGGGAACTGCGGCGATGGAAGGCACGATCGCCAATTCTGTCGAGGTTGGAGATGTGATGTTGATTGGGGTTGCGGGATATTTTGGCAACAGATTGGTAGATATGGCTGGGCGGTATGGTGCGGATGTCCGTACTATTACCAAACCTTGGGGGCAAAATTTCTCACTGGAGGAGTTGCGTGAGGCGATGGAAACTCACCGCCCGAAAATATTGGGATTGGTACATGCAGAGACTTCGACAGGTTGTAGACAACCCCTTGAAGGTGTGGGCGATCTTTGTCGGGAGTACGATTGTTTGTTGCTGGTTGACACCGTAACTAGTCTGGGTGGGGTGCCAATCCATCTGGATGATTGGGGAGTCGATCTTGCCTATAGTTGCTCTCAGAAGGGATTGGGTTGTGCTCCTGGAGCATCGCCGTTTACCATGAGTCCGCGAGCGATGGAAAAATTGGTCAACAGACAGACAAAAGTACCCAATTGGTATCTGGATATGCTGCTCTTGGGTAAATATTGGGGAGCCGATCGGATGTACCATCACACCGCACCGATTAATCTCAACTATGGTTTGCGGGAAGCTCTCCGACTGGTTTCTGAGGAAGGCATCGATCTGAGTTGGGCAAGACACCAACGGAATGTGGAGTACCTATGGTCGAGTTTAGAATCGATCGGTCTCCAAATGCACGTCGAAAAACAATATCGCCTACCTACCCTTACGACTGTCTGCATCCCTGCTGGTGTCGATGGGAAATCGATCGCCAAACAACTGCTACTCGAACATAATATCGAAATCGGCGGTGGTTTGGGCGAATTGGCGGGGAAAGTTTGGCGAGTAGGCTTAATGGGCTACAACAGTCGCAGAGAGAGTGTCGATAGCCTCATTGTCGCTCTGCAAACAGTTTTACCAGTTGCCAAATAATCGATCGCGGCTGGCTGTGGTGGGGGGAAACCCCCAGATTCTCCCTTGAAGAAGCTCTCAGGTGGATCGCTTTTCGACACCCACTACCGACTAATTTAGTTACTACCAGTAAAGATGACTTCAGGGAATTTCAGTTGAGCTTCAGGTAAGGGGCGACCTTTACCTTCTTCTTGCCAATAATTAATTACTTCTGTAGCCTGGTTGAGGATGCCCACGCGATCGGCTTCAGCAATCCAGTGTTTTGCTTCTAGCTCGGCTTTGAGTTGTTCCCAAGCATCATTACGGGGCCAAAAAAAGTAAGCAGTCAAAGGACTCAAACCTTTACCCACAACTTGGTCTACCGCTAGAGCAACGTTTTCATCCAACCACAAAACTTTTAAAATAAACTTAGATGTTGCAACTGTCAGAGTAGCTTCGGTCATATTCACCTATTAGATTTCGACAAACAATCTATAATCATACCATCGATCGAACCCGCGCTCGATTGAGAAAATTTTGAATTTTGGATTAGGGGAGCCAGAGATGAGGGCTAG
Source organism: Chamaesiphon sp. VAR_4_metabat_408 (assembly GCA_031422115.1). Taxonomy (GTDB): domain Bacteria; phylum Cyanobacteriota; class Cyanobacteriia; order Cyanobacteriales; family Chamaesiphonaceae; genus Chamaesiphon. The sequence continues at coordinate 6,450 of JANOPX010000255.1, forward strand.
CATCGCCGAAACCACACTATGATAAATTTATCCCTAATAGTCACCAGAGGTTCTAGATGAGTGCGATCGTAGTGTTTGATATCGATGGGGTAATTCGGGACGTGGGTGGCTCTTACCGACTAGCTCTAGCCGATACAGTCGAACATTTTACTGCTGGTGGATATCGCCCAACTGCTGTCGAGATCGACGAATTGAAGGGCGAGGGGATTTGGAATAATGATTGGGAAGCATCTCAGGAATTTATTTATCGTTACTTCGAGCAACGAGGGCAAAATCGAGCCGCATCAAATCTCGACTACGAAGTAATTGTCGCTTATTTTCAAACCAAATATCGCGGTATAGATCCAGTAAATTGGAACGGATATATCTGCAACGAACCTCTACTCGCTACCCCTGAATATTTCGACTCCCTGACTAGCGCAAACATTCCTTGGGGCTTTTTTAGCGGCGCGACAACAGGTTCGGCTAGCTATGTATTGGAAAAGCGGTTAGGCTTAACAGCACCTATATTAGTAGCAATGGAAGATGCACCAGGAAAACCCAATCCACAAGGGTTATTTATGGCTGTCAATCGATTAATAACTGGATCGAACAATATTAGTGCCGAATTACCGATTATCTATGTCGGCGATACAGTTGCTGATATGTACACAGTCATCAAAGCCAAAAGTATGAAGATCGATTCTCCATCTGCTGAGGCAGACGCTGCGCGAACGGAGACGCTACGCGAACGACAAATATTTGGAGTTGGTATCATTCCTCCACATGTCGAAAGCGATCGACTAAGTAACTATACAGCAAGTTTAATCCAAGCCGGAGCAAATATCGTTCTCAAGAATGTCGAAGAATTGACTCCTGAATCGATCGAACTCCTCCTCCGTGAACCGCTCCCTACGGGAAGGCTTCGCCAACAGTGAATCCTCCGTGAACCTCTGTGTTTAATAAACATCCAAACTAAACACTAAAAATGAGAGCTTTAACATTAGGATGAAGTAGAGGCGTTTGTTCTAACTGCTCCAAACAGCGAGCAATTTTCTTCGCTAGTGCTCGATCGGCTTTGACATAAACTGACTGAGCATCGGGATGGAGTAAAACTTCATACATCAGAACGAAGATTTCTCCAGCTTGTATACTGATGTTTTGGAGTCAATTTATTTAGATCGATTCGTTCTGTCAAACCAGGAATTGCCAGAAGCTCTTGGGTTGCGGCTTCACTTTCACTGTGTGCTAAATAAGCTGCAAAATCAACAAGTACTTTGAGACGTTCTGGGGATAGTTGCTGGAGCGAGTTATTAAGCTGTTGATGTAAATTTGTTATCGTTTCCGAAACTGCTGATGGTATATCGTCAATAGGAAAAGTATCTATATTACTCATCGATCGTCCTAATACAATGTCTAATCTCTATTATAAATCTGTGGGGGTATAGATTGCGATCTTGCTAAAACGGCGATCTTGGAGCTACCACCTAAAGATACTCGTGAGAAGACTCCTGAGATTATCACCTGTCAGAGCATAAAACCGTGAAAATCGACTAACATATTGAGTATATATACAAATCTTAACAGATGATCCAGTTAACATGGCTCGATAGTAACTCATGGTCGATCGAACTAGGCAATAAACATATTCTCCTCGATCCTTGGCTAGTCGGTAGTCTCACCTTTGGGAACTTACCCTGGTTGTTTGAAGGTACCAAAACAGTCGATCGACCCATACCAAAGAACATCGATCTTATCTTACTATCTCAAGGCTTACCAGATCATGCTCATCCGCCGACATTAGCCGCTTTAGATCGATCGATTCCCGTCGTCGCATCTCCTAGTGCTGCTAAAATAGTCAAAGACTTGGGCTATCTCCACGTCACTGCTTTAGCTCCAGGGGAAAGTCATACCTTTGGCGATATTAATATTAAAGCAGTACCAGGTTCTCCAGTGGGGCCAGGTGCGATCGAAAATGGTTATATCATTCGAGATAATTCTATGAGCTTATATTATGAGCCTCACGGTTATCATCACCCATCTTTAGCTCAAGAGGGTAAAATCGATGCAATTATTACAGCCCTCATCGATCTCAAGTTACCACTAGTAGGTGCAATAATCAAAGGACAAACTAGTGCTTTGGAAGTGTGCGAACTATTAAAACCCAAATATATCATTCCAACTGCTGCGGGGGGTGATGTCAAGTTCGAGGGTATTTTACTATCTATTTTGCAAGCTGAAGGGAGCGTCGCCGAATTTCAGACATTACTAAAGTCTAAATCATTGAATACAGAATCGATCGATCCTAAACCTTGGCAAGCATTTACCCTCGCCTAAAATCTGGTAAGCTCGATCTGTAAGTGTATTTAGATCCAGATTTATGACAAAATATGTGATGTGGGGTAGTTGTTGTGTGGATGTCTTGGAAAAACGCGCACCTTATCGGGAAGCACATTTAGCCGGACTCAGACAACAAAAGACTGATGGTATCCTCGTAACGATCGGCCCTACTAAAGATCTTACCAAAGTCTTTGCAATCTATGAAGCTGATGACGAAAAACAAGTCTGTGATTTAGTAGAATCAGATCTCTATTGGCAACATAAAATCTGGACAGAGTACGAAGTCAAAGAGTGGATTCAAGCAGTTTAACTGCCTGTTGTTAGTTCAAAATAGTCCCTGAGATTTAGGGTGGGGCAATTTGTGAATTACCCCACCCTAAATTCTATGCTCGTAATTAGTTAATGGGGAATCATAGCGACTTTAATTGCCGATCGATTTTTCATATCCTCAAAAGTTTGAGCCAAATCTGTCAGTGGACGACGATCGCTAATCAGGAGATCGAAGGGAATTGTTTTGCTAGATAAGAGTGCTAGAGCGGCGCGGACGGATTGAGGGGTATTGTGAAATACACCTTTGAGCGTCAGTTCGCCATAGTGGAGTCTGTCGGTATTGACGCTGATGGTTGTATCTTTCGGACAGCCGCCAAATAGGTTAATTGTAGCACCAGGACGACCGCAGGCGATCGCCGTTTCCCAGACGCTCGGGACTCCCGTTGCTTCGATGACAATATCTGCGCCCCAGCCTTCGGTGAGACTTTTGACGGTGGCGGGGATGTCTGTATGACGATGATTCCAGGTGCGAGTGGCTCCCAATTGCTCGCCTAGGGCTAGGCGACGATCGTTTCCGCCAAATAGCCAGACAGACTGACATTGGCTCGCCATGACGGCGACAAACATCAACCCGATCGCCCCGTCCCCAATTACCACTACTCTAGAGTCAACGTTAAAATTGCTCCGTGCTACCCCATGCAAGACACAGGCTAAAGGCTCCGTCATGGCGGCAAGATCGGCCTCCACACCGTCAGGAATAGGTAAGAGGTTGCGTTGGACGATTGGGGCGGGAATGAGCAGGTACTCGGCGAAGGTGCCGTTATTCCAAGTAATCTGCGGACAGAGCGAATATTCTTGACGTTGACAAAAAAAGCAATTCATGCAGGGGGCAGAGTTATTGGCGACGACTCGATCGCCAATTTGCCAACCCGCGACACCATCTCCAAGGGCGATAATTTTGCCCGCCCCTTCATGTCCGAATCGAGTTGGTGGCTGGAGCATCTTCGCATGTCCCCCGCGCCGCCAGACTTTGAGATCCGTGCCGCAGGTAGTCGCGGCGGCTACCTCCATGACGATCTCACCTGCTGCGGGGAGGGGTGGTTCGACAGTTTCGAGGCGAAGATCTTCTTGACCGTAAAGGAGGGCTGCTAGCACAAGGATACCCGTTACAATAGAGATTGACTTAAAATTTACTCCAGTATAGGGAACTTTGCGATCGAAAAGTGCAATTGAGGGTTTACCCTGCTTGGGTTCATTCGATGTTTGCCCTGCTGGGGTCGCCCGAACCGTGGAAACAAAGACCGGAAATCCATTTGTACGAGCGCGAAAGCACTTTTTCCAGATAGTTTCGCTCTACTCAAACATCAGATGGGTAGTGTAAGAGTTGGAAACAGGATATAATATGGGGTTTCAGGTTGAGAACTACCGATCGCACTACTTGTTTTACGATCTCACCCATGTAATGTAGGCGGGTTGTGCGTTGAAACAATTTAGACACGATCGAAGTTGCTTATGAGAGCATCATCACTGAATAGCCTCAACTACCCCACGCATTTCTGGAATTATTATGAATGATAAAATAGTAGAAGATCCTAAGCTAATCATAGTTTACTTTGCCAGTGGTACGGTACAGTGGGTAAAGTCTGGAAGTACCAATCAATGGGCTAGAGAAGGTGGCAAGGTACACAAGTTTTTTGAAAGCAGAGTCTATCAGAATGTTGAAGGTAAAAAGATTAAAATTAAACAGCATTTTAAACTGTTAAATACAGTATTTATGGATGTGGAAACTGGCGCGTTTTTGGAAACTGTCCGCCAAGATTTGCTCGGATTGACACCAGACCCCAATGAAGTTCCCCAACATTGTAAGTGGTGGGATGTGGATTGGGTTTGTCCGATCGTCTTTGAGCCAAAACCAGAACGGAAACCGATTAAAAGTGCTCCCACAAAAGATTTGAGTCCGAGTATGGATGGAGTTGAACCAGAAAATAGACCCGCTCCTGCTGCACCAATTAAGAAGTAGAACAGGGGTCAGGGGTCAGGGGTAGGAAGGTGATAGGGTCATAACTTTTCTCCGCTCCCAGTCCCCCAGTCCCCCCCTCTCCCCGTCTCCCCGTCTCCCCCTCTCCCCCTCCCCTACCTCGGGCGATAAGTTTGAATTTGTTTGCCATCTGCGGTGTAGACAGAGATTGGCAATTTGGCATTTTCACTAATTGTTTGGAGCGCATCACCCAAGGTATTCACATGGCTGAGGATCCCCGCTTTCGCCGTGACATTATTCCGATCCAAGGCTGTATTTGCTGTCTGCATTACGGTGCTACTATACAGTGGTGTAAAGCGGACGATAATCTCTTTATTTGTGACTATATAGGTACAAATTTGGGGTGTACCAGCACAAGTGCGTTGGAGATCTTGAGTTGCGCGCACTGTTTTCTCACCATTTTTGAGCTGCTCTTCCGCCCGCTGGAAGCTTTTGGTATATTCAAATACTAGCGGTTTTGCCAGGTTGAAGACAGTACTAGTTTGAGGAATACTTTGAATTGCTACCACAGCTTGGTTCCATTGTTGAACTGCTACTGGTAACTGATTATTTTTCTGGGCTAATTTGGCATCAGTTGCCGATTTTATTGCGATGTTATAGTTTTGAGTAGCTTTGGTTTCTTCGGCGACTTTTTCGGTGGCTACGGTGATTTGAGGTCGAGCGGTTCTGAGTAATTCTTGTGCTTGAGTGTAAGCGATCGTCGTTGGCGGAATATTGGTGAGCTTTTTGTCGATTTTATCCCAGATAGCTTTGACTGCCTGCCATTCTGGGAGAGTTTTGGCGACAGTTTGAGATTGAATCGCCAAGGTTGACTCGGAAATAGAGGATTTGAGAGCTTCATTGGCGGTAGTTTCCGCACCGATGCGCTGCTCGATGTTGCCAAGTTTGGCTTGATATTCGGTGAGTTTTTGTTGGGCGAGGGGATATATTTTACTATTATTGGGGACTTTGCCCAGACTTGCGATCGATTCTACCCATAGTCGCTTACTTTCTTGCCATCTGACTAGGGGAATGGGTGGGGTTTTGACGAGACTGGTGGCGCGAAAACCTTTATTCATCGCCTCGACTGTCATGTCTAGATGATTAATCTGGGGAGTGGTTGCTTTGAGGGACTGTTGGGCGGTATCATAGCTACCAGACCAGACTGGAATGGATTCGAGGGTGACAACACTTTGATGTAATTGTTGTTGGGCAAATAAGATATCTTTGCCTGTCGATCGAGGATTGTTGACGGTATCAAAAGATGATTGTGCTACCTGAGTCGCGCTTCCGAGTATCGTGCAGGCTCCAAAAACGCAAGGACGTGTTCCCATATACCCAGCCCCCGAACCGACGGCGATTGCCCCCAATCCGCCGAGGATGGGGAGTAATATATTTCGCTTTGTGGCGACGGGTGTTGGTGAGGGGGGATTAATTGCGGGGGGATTTGGGGCGATAGAAGACTCTAGATTCGAGCTAAATCGCTCATCATCGATTTTGACGAGAGCATTTTCGGCGGGGATTTCGTGGCGTTCATTGCTGACTATTTCGCCCATGATGACTGCTGATGAACGATCTGAACTAGGGAGAAGGGCTTCGGAGATTGGAATTGATTTCATTGGTGTTTTACCATTGAGGGCGCGTTTTACAGTGACACGCTCTTCATTGTTGACGGTCATTTCTGGTGCGGCTTCCCCGTGGATGGCTGGCTTGACGGTGGGGTAAACGCTAAATTTTTGTTGACTGTAAGGACGACGATCGCCCTCAGTTCTCAGGTACAATTTTACAGCTAAGGCAGTTTTGGGCTGTTCGGCTTGGAGAGCTTGCTCTAGTACCCTAAAAGTATCATCTGAGTCGATTTCCACATCAGCCGGATGTTGGGCGAGTACCCAGAGGGTATCGTGCTTGTAGGCACATTGAACCCGAAAGGGGATAATTCGCGCCAAGTGAGCGTGGAGAGAGTTTTGGAGAGAACTCTCTAAGATTTTTAGGTCATCTAGTCGCATAGCTGAGTATGTAGGTTAACCGAAATTTACCCTGCGAAAGTCGATGTAAGTGACAGAAAAGTAGACTTATATTTTTTATTCCAGATCTGTTTGGATTTTTACTACTAGTTACGCGCCAGATTTCAAATGGGTTGGTCATACTAATATATTCTAAATTTTAGCAGATTTTGCCAGTCAGCATCTCTAGACCAATTCGATCGTTATTCTCTCAGAGCTAGAGTAGTAGCGGGATCGAATAGATGGATTTTATCGATCGTGACAGAGAGCCATACTTCTTCGCCGACAGCGACGGATCGATCGGGTGAAACCCTAGATTGAAGTACGATATCTCCACGATCCAAATCGAGGATTTTGACAGCAATATAAGTATCATTCCCTAAAGCTTCGACTGATTCAACAACACCATGAAAATTCTTATTTGCAGATGCCCCCAGAGTTAGGTGTTCGGGGCGAATCCCCAATAGCAATGATTCTCCAGGATAATCGCTCAGAATTGGTGCCCATGCGTCGGGGAGGGAGAGCCTAAATTGAGCATTACTGAGTACCAATGATTGTTTTACCTGCATCTCAATCAGATTCATTGGTGGCGAACCGATAAATTGAGCGACAAAAATATTCGCGGGACGATTGTAAATGTTTAGGGGTGTATCGACTTGTTGAATTTGACCGCGATCCATGACAGCGATGCGATCGCCCATCGTCATCGCTTCAGTTTGATCGTGGGTTACATAGATAGTTGTTGTGCCTAATTGACGCTGCAATTTGACGATTTGAGTCCGAGTTTCCGCCCGCAATTTGGCATCGAGATTGGACAATGGCTCATCCATCAAAAATACCCTTGCATCTCTGGCGATCGCTCTACCCAAAGCTACTCGCTGTTTTTGTCCGCCCGAAAGTTGTTTGGGAAATCGATTTAACAATCCTTCGATTTGGAGCATTTCGGCAACTCGATAGACTTTTTTCGCAATAATTTTTTCCTGTGGCGATATGTACCGTAAACCACGGGGCAAACCCCGCGTGATTTCTACCAAGAAGTTTTTGACATGTGGTGGTAAACCGCTATTTTGTCTAGTTTCATCTACTGCCATAAAAGACTTACTACGCCGCAATCCAAAGGCAATATTGTCATATACCCGCATATGGGGATAGAGCGCGTAACTTTGAAACACCATTGCGATATCCCGCTCTTTGGGTGGCAAATCGTTGACTAAGGTATCATTGATGCGGATATTGCCAGCGGTAATCGTCTCCAAGCCCGCTATGAGGCGCAGGAGGGTACTCTTCCCACAACCGGAGGCACCAACTAGCACCATGAACTCACCGTTGTCTACAGTCAGATTTATCCGCCGCAGTACGGCTTGGGAGGAGGAAGGATCTTGGTTCTTAGCATCACTGTTCGCTCTTGGCGCGATCGGAGTATAGCTTTTGTAAATATTTTCTAGAACAACTTGTGCCACAGGAGATTATTGTCAAAGTCTCGACTCTCTATCTTCCCACACATCCAAGGATGCTAGAAGTTAAATTACGGCAAATCGATCGCAGATTGGCGTTAGACTCAGATCGTGGGATTATTTCAACTCGTTCGAGTTATGTCGATCGATTCTCATTCCGAGCGGCTGCTTCGCCAATGCCAATGATATGCCCAAGTCCCCATTTCTATCTAGCCTCAATCCGCTCCCACGATTATTAATCTCTGTGGGAATTGGATCGATCGTGCTATTGTTACTCCCACCTCACTACCACTTACCAGTACGGGGAATTGTGGCTTGGGATCTAGGCGTGATGAGTTTTCTGACGCTCACACTTGCTATGATGCAAAGAACTACCCATAGTCGGATGTTGCGGAGTGCTGAAGCTAATAATGAAAGTCGCACCGCGCTCTTAATGGTGGTAGTGTCTAGTGCTTGCGTAAGTATGCTAGCGATCGTTTATATGCTCAAAGATGCAAAGGGATTGTCGCCAAATCTACTCGCTCAACATGTCGGTTTAGCTGTACTGACGGTGATTTGCTCGTGGTTATCGGGAACGCCGGAAAACCCCGTCGCTTCAGCGCGGGGATGTAGAGGCGTACTGGACGGGTCTCCCGCCCAGTTGTGAGAGGCTGATTCCATCCGCCACAAGACATGCAGCATTAGCTAGTGGAAGGGTGGCGGATGGATGAAGTAGCGAACAAATTCCTTGCTAGCACTAAGGCAATCATTGCGATCTTTGACATATTTATGTGACCCGCGCTAATATAAATATAGGTCGAACCCAGTAATTAATCATGATCGTTTTAGAGTTTAAAGCTTACGGAAAATCAGAGCAATTTGTCGCTATTGATGAAGCATTGCGGACTGTCCAGTTCATCAGAAACAAATGCTTGCGCCTTTGGATCGATGGATTGGGCAAATCTCAATATGACCTCAATAAATATTGCGCTGTATTGGCTCATGAATTTCCATTTGCTGATAAATTAAACTCGATGGCTAGACAAGCTAGCGCAGAACGGGCATGGTCGGCAATTGCTAGGTTCTATACTGGTCGGGTCACCCGCCCAGTTGACAACTGCAAGAAGAAAGTAGCTGGATTAAAGGGTTTTCCCAAGTTCCAGAAAGACAACCGATCTATCGAGTACAAAACCTCTGGATGGAAGTTAGCGGACGATCGTAAATCAATCACCTTCACCGATAAAAATGGTATCGGCAGACTGAGGATGAAAGGTACTCGTGACCTTAATTTCTATCAGCCAGATCAGATTAAGCGCGTGAGGCTAGTTAAACGTGCGGATGGCTACTATGCCCAATTCTGCATTTCAGCAGACAGAGAAGAGGTGATTTCGCCTACCAAAAGCACGATCGGATTAGATATGGGATTGAACCATTTCTACACCGATTCAAATGGTGAGCAAGTCGAAAACCCTCGGTTCTATCGGACTGGCGAAAAGAAGATGAAACGGTCGCAAAGACTAGTTTCTCGCAAGGTCAAAGGCTCTGGAAATAGACGTAAAGCTAGAGTTAAATTAGCTAGAGTTCACCTCAAAATAAGTAGACAGCGTAAAGACCACGCCATCAAATTGGCGCGGTGCGTAATCACATCTAACGATGTTGTCGTCTATGAAGATTTGCGGATTAAGAACATGGTTAAAAATCATTGTCTGGCTAAGTCAATTAATGACGCTGGATGGTATCAATTTAGAGTTTGGCTAGAGTATTTTGGCAAGGTATTTAAACGGATAACCATTGCGGTTAATCCTGCCTACACGTCCCAGGAATGCTCTAGCTGTGGCGTAATTGTGAAGAAGTCTCTGTCTACTCGCACCCATGTTTGTCAATGTGGCTGTGTATTGGATCGTGACCACAACGCTGGTATAAATATCCTTAACTCAGGATTGGGCACCGCAGGGCATGTGGGAACCTCAATGCTAGACATTGGAACCGCTTCTGGAGACATACCCTCTACTCTCGTTGGTGCAAACCTGCGTGAGCAAGGTGCGTCGTAGAGAGAAGAATCCTCGTGCGTTCACGCCGAGGAGTGTCAATGGTTCACACGATCTTTGCGCTCCACTATGCTAATGAATATTATATCTTGGCAGTCAATCGTCCAGATGCGCCCCGTGGATTGCAATTTCCCCATGAAGATGCACCCGATTATTGGGACTTTCTGTATTTTTCGTTTGTAATTGGGATGACTTCTCAGGTATCGGATGTAGAAATTGCCTCGCGTAGTTTGCGACGAGTCTCATTGGTACATGGGATATTATCGTTTTTCTTTAATACAGCGATTGTAGCGATGAATATCAATTTGATTGCTGGATTAATTTGAGGATGAGAGAATATTTGAAAAGTTGAACTTGCGATCGATATTCAGTCATAATATTAAATACTGGAGTAGGGTGGGCAGTGCCCACAGACCATTTTCGATTTAGTAATATGAATATTTGGGTGTGGTTAAGATCGATCGCCCTTGGCACGCTTTAAAGGATGATTAGTATATAAAATACTCGATTCGACTACCTCCGGTACGCTGTGCGAATGAACAGTCTAAAGTCTTATTGCTTTGTTTATACATGGTCTGTGGGCAGTGTCCACCGTGTCCACCCTACGGTACTTCTACAAATTAAATAACATCCATTATTATCTCAGCACCTAGATCGTCAGCATCCAGATAGAATTCTTTCCATTCTCTAAAATTTCTCGCATACCATCCTTCTTCTTCTCCAGGAAATAATATTTCTGGCTCGATCTGTCGTAAGATGCTAGCTCCTTTTTTCACTGCGGCACGAGATGTCAATGCAAGCGCATGGGATTCTTCATCTGGAGAATCCCACTGACCAAGATTTATATCTCCATATAATAAATTAGCAACGATATCATCAACATCCTCTAATTTTCGTTTTGAAAGTTCCTCTGTTAGCGCGTCAGAAACTTCTTCAAATGATTTTTCTAGCGATCCTACGGTACTGACAATTTCTCGATAATCTCGATAGGTAATTCGTAATGCTTCCCTAAAATCGCCTATTAGCATAGACGTTTCTATCTCAGTTCCACAAAATATATCAGGATAACTTTCTATAGCATGTCCCATATATTCATTAAATTCTTCAGGATCGCGATCGAACAGAAAGAAAAGACCATAAGGAGAGAGATAACTTGCTAAAACTCTAAAAGCTCGATCTTGTTGAAGACGCGAATAAAAATCGCTCTGAGGAGGAATTGCTTGATAAGTTAATGTGACACCCATAAGTTATGAAAAATTGTGGAAATATATGACTTGCACTGCCCACTGACAATCTTATTCTTACGCGACAATTTCGGATTGAGGCTCGATCGATAGCGAAACTAGACGTAGGGTGGGCACTGCCCACAGACCATTTTCGATTTAGTAATATGAATATTTGAGTGTGGTTAAGATCGATCGCCCTTGGCAGGCTTTAAAGGACGATTAGTATATAGAATACTCGATTCGATTACCTCCGGTACACTGTGCGAACGAACAGTGTAAAGTCTTTTTGCTTTGTTTATACATGGTCTGTGGGCAGTGCCCACCCTACGGTACTACGGTACTTTTCTCGAAGCCTATTTTCAGATAGAATGTAGATTCATTGGACAAATCAGATCTCAGAGTTTTTATGGTAGCCTCAACTTACAAGATTTTACTAGAACAGACTGCTGACGGACAATCTTCCGCTACTGTCTTGGAACTTCCTGATTGCCAAGTCATCGCCATCACTCCCCAAGAAGCTATTAAGCAAGTCCAAACGCGCCTCACCAAGCGATTGGCTACCGCTCAGATTATCTCGATTCAAATTCCAGCCCAGCAACATCATAACCCTTGGATTGAGTTTGCAGGTATCCTTAAAGATGATGCAGATTTTGCCCAGATCGCTCAAGCTATTAGAGTCGATCGAACGTTAGCGGAGAATGAACTCTTATCATAAGTCTGTGGATTTTAGATACAGACTGTGTTTCCCTGTTTCTGGAAGTAAATATACTTATTAGTGCGCTCCCACAGGTTTGAGCTAAAATAGGAATACATCTTTAATTGCCCTTGATAATCGTATGGAGCAAACACTCCTCGAACAAATTCAGCGACTACCAGAGTCGGTGCAACAAGAAGCCCTGCACTATATTGAGGGTTTGGTTGCAAAGCATAATCGGTCGGTGCAGACACCACTACTCGATCGAAAAGATGCTTTCGGCATCTGGAAAGGAGATGTGTGGATGTCTGATGATTTTAATGCGCCTTTAGATGATTTACAGGAATATATGTAATGGGTCGGTTTTTACTGGATACACACGTATTTCTGTGGTTGATTCAAGGCGATCCACAGTTGAGCAGTCGAGTAAGAGCCATCATATCTGATGATGGTAGTCAGCTTAATTTTAGTGTAGTTAGTATTTGGGAGATTGCAATTAAGCTAAATATTGGAAAGTTAAAAATTGAGCATTCTATTGATGATATTTACCAACTTTTAGCCCAACTAAAAATTGAAATTCTGCCGATCGAGCGGTTGGATCTAGATAGATATTTAACATTACCACTACATCACCTTTGATCCTTTCGACAGACTCATCATTTCTCAAGCGATCGAGTGCGAGTTAATACTAATAAGTGCTGATGGATCGTTTGAGCCTTATCCAGTACAAAGATTATGGTAATCGTTGGCGTAGCCTAGGCTGTTGACTCTGTGCCTTTTTAGGGGGTAAAAGTTCATACAAAATATGCGATCTTTTTTAAATAGAAGCCAGTCCAGCAAAGGCTTTGCGCTCGCGAAAATCCAAAAAGTGCATGAACAAAAAATGGAGAAAACCCAACAAATTCAACAGCCTAGGCGTAGCCTACTGGAGGTAATCGATCATTCCAACAGGGTATAAAGATGCTCCTCGATGGCGATTACCTCCGGTAGGCTTCGCCAACGATCGAGCCTCAAACACTAGAATTATTGGGTTTTGAGAATTAACCCAACCTACGGAAAGAAATCTCACTATTTTTATAATTAAAATATCAGTAATTCGATCTATATCCAATAGAAATCTTTTTTTCGTGTATAATCATTTATTGATAATTAAAAATATAATAGTTAGAAAATAGGTATGACAGATAATCAAGAAGAAACAATTACTATTGAGTCCCATAATATCAGTAGCGTATACGATCTGAAAGAAATATTGCAGCCCCACTATAGCTACAATATGAATCAGGTTTACAGAGGTCATTCTGATATAAATCACAAGCTGTTGCCTGGTCTATTTAGGCGAAAGGGTATTCCGTGGGAAACCAATACATGGGAATTACTTGAAAGTAATTTAATTAATGGTTTTCGTCGTCAGGGATTACCTCATCTAAAGACTCCACTCGAAAGTTATATTGATTATATTTGTATGGCACAACATCATGGATTACCAACTCGATTATTAGATTGGTCTGAAAGTCCACTAGTTGCGTTGTTTTTTGCAGTTGAAAATCTCGGTAAAAAATCGGATGGTGTGGTTTGGGAGATGTCCTCTTCTTCAAAGCATTTTGGATATGGAAAAGATTACTCCGATTTAAAATCTATCAATGATAATGCAATATTAATGCCCTTGCATGTTACGACAAGGATCAGCTCCCAAAGAGGATGTTTTTCCTTTCACCACATGCCTCTGAACAGGCAGTCTTTTGTTTCACTTGAAGATAAATTTCTATCTGGATATGCAGGAATTAGGCTTAGGAAATTTATTATTCCCCAAGAGTCGCGTGCCAAAATCAAGATTGAGTTGGATACTTTGCAGTACAACCATTTTACACTTTTTCCTGATTTAGATGGACTGTCTAAAAAACTGATATGGGAAATGGATAGAATGAATATCATGGAAAGGTCTTGGAGTATAGATTAAAAGCACTTACGACTTATTGGAACTCAATCGAGCCTACCTATCCCAGATCCCTAAATATTTGTATCGGCAGTAGATAGTTAGGGTGGGCAAGTGCCCACAGAACATGTACAGCCGAAGCAATAAGAACTTAAACTGTTTGATTCGATTACCTCCGGTACGCTACAAAGGACGAACAAGATCTACACTAATCGATCGATATTAACCACTTCAAATATTCATATTACCAAACCGAAAATGAACATGCTAGGCAGTGCCCACCCTACGGGATTGAAGCTGAAGGTTTACTCATCGATCGAGCCACCAGAGAACAGGTACGCTACAATAGGCGGTGGTAGCAATCTCATATACAGGGAAATCATCTCATGGCTCTAGCTGTAGGCACAAAAGCACCGGATTTTAACGTCAAAGACACTAACGGTAATACCGTTACCCTAGCTGGATTGGCGGGTAAGAAAGTCGTCATGTATTTCTACCCGAAAGATGACACCCCAGGTTGTACCAAACAAGCATGTAGCTTCCGCGATAACTATGCTGTCTATCAAGAAAAAGGCATCGTCATCTTGGGTGTGAGCAAAGATAGCGAATCAGATCACCAAGCCTTCACCAAAAAATTCGATCTCCCCTTCCCGCTCTTGGCTGATGTCAAAGGCGACATCATGACAGCCTATGATGTCGATGGTGGTGGTTATGCCAAACGGGTGACATATGCGATCGACGAAACTGGTAATATCGTCCTAGTCGATGCCAGCGTAAAAACCGACACCCACGCCAATGATGTCTTGAAAGCTCTCGGATATTAATAATTAAGTCTATGTCAGCTATGAAGGGCGGGTAGAGCTAGAAACTGTGCTAAATTAAAGCGGAATTAGCACCCGCCCATTATTGTGTAGTCAATGTGGCGAAATCATTCACACAGTTTGCGATACGATCTTAGCCTGAAATTAACCCTGATTTGCCAGGTTGTAGAAAAAATTGTGGCAACTAACCAAGTTAGTTCACAATATAGGTTTGAGAAATTAATTGCCAAGGAATTTTATCGATGCAGCCGATTCGTACTTTTAATGTTTCTCCCTCGCTTCCAGTCGCCCTAGAACCCCTGAAAAAGCTTGCTTACAATCTTTACTGGGATTGGAATATCGAGATCAAAGAATTATTCCGCAGACTCGATCGAGATTTGTGGGAAACTACTCGTCACAATCCTGTCGCCATGCTCGCCAGAGTCAGTCAAGCGCGGTTACAAGCGATGGCGACAGATGATGGTTTTCTGGCGCATATGGAACGCGCAACCGCCGAACTTAATACCTATCTGGGAGATCGAACTTGGTACAAACACCAAAGTCGTCCCCAAGCTGGGAAAGAATGTTTTGCTTATTTCTGCGCCGAATTTGGGTTGGTAGACTGTCTCCCCATCTACTCTGGTGGTTTGGGTGTATTGGCTGGAGATCATCTCAAATCTGCGAGTGATTTGGGTTTACCATTAGTTGGTGTCGGACTACTGTACCAAAATGGTTACTTTGCTCAATATCTCAATGCTGAAGGTTGGCAACAGGAACGCTATCCTGTCAATGACTTTCATAATATGCCCGTAGAACTAGAACGCGCCAAAGATGGTTCTGAGCTGCGCGTCGCGGTAGAATATCCTGGGCGGATGGTATATGCTCGCGTGTGGCGCGTGCAAGTTGGTACCGTACCACTTTATCTATTGGATACAAACATCGAGCCAAATAACCAGTACGATCGAGACATCACCGATGCGCTCTATGGTGGAGATTTGGATACTCGCATCCATCAAGAAATCATGCTCGGTATCGGTGGCTTCCGCGCTCTGGAAGCATTAGGGCACAAACCCAGCGTCTATCACATGAATGAAGGACACTCCGGTTTCCTGATTCTCGAACATATTCGCGTATTGATGCAACAGGATAAACTATCCTTTATCGAAGCACGTCAAGTCGCTCGCTCCACCCAAATCTTCACAACTCACACCCCTGTCAGCGCGGGTTTTGACTTATTCCCCCCCGACAAAACCATCTACTATGTTGGACATTACGCCGATAGCTTTGGATTGAGTAAAGAAGAATTTATGGGCTTGGGACGTGATAACGATCGCGATCTCAATTCTCCCTTCAGTATGGCAGCCCTCGCGATGAAAACTTCTAGTTTCGTCAATGGTGTTGCCAAACTTCATGGAGTCGTTTCGCGGGAAATGTTCCAAAATATGTGGAAAGACGTTCCCCTCGAAGAAGTTCCCATTACCTCCGTCACCAACGGCGTACATGCTCGAAGCTGCGTATCCAAATCAGCCCAAGAGCTGTACGATCGATATCTAGGGCTAGAATGGTCGGAAAAATCGATCGAAGACCCAATTTGGAATAAAATCGACACTATCCCCGACGAAGAACTGTGGCGCAACCACGAACACAGTCGCGCGGAAATGGTCGTTTACGTCAAAGATCGCATCATTAGCCATCTCAAAGAACGTGGCGCAACTCAGGGCGAAATCAACCACACCCAGGAAGCTCTAGATCCCAGCGTCCTCACCATCGGCTTTGCTCGCCGCTTTGCCACCTACAAACGGGCAACATTATTCCTCCGCAACCTTGACAGATTGAGCAAGATCATGGTAGGGAATAAAGGCCGCAAAGTCCAATTTGTCATCGCCGGAAAAGCTCACCCCAAAGACATCCCAGGCAAAGCACTCATCCGCGATATCGTCCACTTCACTCGCACCGAAGGGATGACTTCTGTCGTATTCGTCCCCGACTACGATATCTACGTCTCGCGAGTCATGGTAGCCGGATGCGATATCTGGCTCAATACTCCCCGTCGTCCCCGCGAAGCCTCCGGTACCAGCGGGATGAAAGCCGCTATGAATGGTTTACCCAACTTGAGCGTGCTCGATGGCTGGTGGGATGAAGCTGATTATATCCGTACTGGCTGGGCGATCGGTCAACGGGAGACTTATAATGATGAAAATTATCAAGATGAAGTCGAAGCTAATGCCTTCTACGATCTATTAGAACAGGAAATCGTCCCCATGTTCTACGATCGCGACAAAGACGGCGTACCGCGTAAATGGGTAGCCAAAATGAAAGATGCTATCCGGTTGAATACTCCCACCTTCAACACAGCTCGGATGCTTCGCGACTATGGCAACCTAGGCTACTTCCCCGCTAGCGATCGCGCCACCGTAGTTACCACCAACAATTATCAAGCTGGCAAAGATCTCGCCCACTGGAAACAAAAGATGCTCCAACATTGGGGAGATCTCAAAATCCAAACCGTCGATGCTTCTGCACCAGAAGACGTAGTAGTCGATAAAGCCATCTCCGTCAAGAGTACCATCCACCTCGGCAGTCTAGCCCCAACCGATGTCCGCGTCGAACTCTACAAAGGTCTCGTCGGCACCGATGGCAAAATTGCCAACGCAGACACCGCTGTGATGACCTACCAGGGCACCGACGGCGCGGGTAATAGTCTCTACACCAGTGAGATATCTTACGCCAACAGCGGCTTGCAAGGCTTGTCTCTGCGCGTTTTACCGTACCACCCTCACTTGAGCAACCCATTTGAGTTGGGCTTGATTCAATGGGCATAATCGATTAGTTAGAACACTCAAGACCCCCGACTTCTCCTTTGAAGTCGGGGGTATATTTTTTGGCTTACAGGTAGACAATGTTCGATCGTTCTTCAGGCTGTCATCGAGATCGGTATCGTCGATGAGATTTCTGAGTTTACTTTCGAGGAAGCACTCAAATGGGCTAGTGATTGACTGATTTTTGATAAGGGCTGTGCGGGCAATGCCCATTACTGAAAGGATCGCTATGGAGAATTCGATCTTCGTCTAGGGCATACTAATATAACTTGCCTTGGGTCTTATATGTCTATTCATACAATTGCTTTCTGGCCATTTGCGATCGCTGTTATTATTTGCTCAGTAGCAAAGACATTGCTAGAGCTAATATTAAAAATATTTCCAGTCGATCTCTATTTCAGTCCACTTTTAGCCAGTTGTGCTCTTTGTATAATTTTTCTTACTATTTTTCTATGGATGTGTCTGTTTATTACGTATAAATTTACTGTAAGCTCCGATTGCCTCCGCCATAATTCTGCAATACCTAAATTCAACAGGAATTTCTGGAAGCTAGATCGATTATTTCGGTATGATACAACTCCTTGGACAGAAATTAGCACAGTTAGAAAAAAATGGATGTTTTGGCCATATCTAGAGATCGAAACAACCAAAGGAGAAAAAATAATCTTGCCAATCTACTTATCGAAACCATTAAAATTTAAAGAATCGATCGACAAGTATGCTGGTACCGAGCATCCTCTCTCTCAAGCACTGGCACACGAGCAAATATTTCGACGAAAAGAACGATGGTTTGAAAAACTAGCTAAAATAGTCTTCCTGAGTTTAATTTATCTGATGGCTATTTGGTTTGGGGTGGTGGGATTATTTGCGATGTCTGCAATGAAGCCACTCAGGTATGAGATGGCACTTTATGCTAAACAACATCCCATGACTCCACCAAATTCTATCGCTCTTTCATTACAACCACTCATGGCAGAGTTGGGATTGAAAATAGATAAATTTGCTGACGGTACCCTAGCTAATCCAACAGTAAAGGTAAATAAATTAGCAGAAAAAGATTGGGAAGCATTAGGAATGCAATCTATTGGAGCCTATGTAAGCGAGGGTAAACTCTTATCAGAGCCATTAGTAGCTTATCTCCAAAAGTATCAATCCAAAATCCTCAAGATACAGCAAGTCATCATCGACTCTCGATCGATTGGTGGAGTATCCTGGGGCAACCCAGCCGAAATTTTTAAATCTAATCCCGATCTAATCGATCCACTATTTAGATTACAGATATTATTCGTACTAAATACTCTCTTCGCTCATCAGCAAGGCGACAGACAGCAATCTATAGCAAGCCTTGAAGCTGTATGGCAAATCCATCAATCTAATCAAACATTACCTTTATACGATCTAATTAATTTGGAGCGTCGGGTAATTGCGAAGTTATTGCGTGTCATCAAACCGATCGATCTTCAATGGCAAGATCGACTCAGTAGCCAAAGCACCCAGAAATTTTTTCAAACAATTGCTCGGAATCATCGTGACAGTGCAATGTATGATGCTATTTGGATTGAGAATGGTAGCTCCCATCGAGTTATGACAGAGCAGATCCCTCATGGATATATTACCTTACCTTACTATCGCTTGCTAGCAGCTAGTTATTTAGAATTGAATACCAAAATGTCCCAGGTTTGGAATACTAGCAATATTTGCAGTGGGGTAGTGCCAAAGATAGAACGAGCGAGTTGGTTTATACCCGCCTCACAATTAGACAGTTTTGAGTTTCAGCCCTATTTCATTCAAATAACTGGTTTACAGCTTGAATTAACTCAAGCCATCCTACGAGTAAATAAAGATCTAACTCAAGGAAACACCGCCGCCGATGTTGCTCGAAAGTTTAGTCAGGCATCAAATATTTGTCCGGGTGAGAAGTGGACAGCAACTCTACCTACCAATTCTCCAGACAAGAGTCTTAGCAAACAATCTGTCAAAATATCTTTTAGTCATCAACTGGATTCGACTAAATTACCTGATGGTAAACCTATCTCGTTGAGCTATGAAGTAAAATCTTAATATATCTTAATATAAGTAACGACTACACGATCTAGATCGCCGAGTAATTGATGCTAATCTCAATAAGCTTGACGAACTGACGACCTTTGAGGTAGTATAGCCATAGAGTATCGATAACTAAGTTGTCACTGTCCAGCGGAGTGTTGCTATATATGCAAAGAAAGTTAGGCTTGAAGATTAGTTCGGCATAAAGGTTATGGGGATTAATTTGGAGCTTTAGTCGCTCGATCGAAAATCGTGTAATAATAGCGTATTTCAGGTTACGGATAGACATCTTTGAGAACTACATATACCTCCAAAAAAATAGCTATCTCACCGAAGAGATAGCTATTTAGATTTAACGATGGGTTTTCCCATCGACAACTGATTCGACTGAGGGCTTAGTAATCGAAGTCACCACCGCCCATACCGCCGCCGCCACCGCTACCCGATTCTTTTTCTGGTTTATCGACAACGATACACTCGGTAGTTAAGACCATTGCGGCGATCGAAGCAGCATTTTGCAATGCAGAGCGAGTTACTTTAGCAGGATCGACGATACCAGCAGCGAACATGTCTACATATTCGTTAGTTGCAGCATTGTAGCCGACGTTAAATTCTTTTTC
Organism: Chamaesiphon sp. VAR_4_metabat_408; assembly: GCA_031422115.1. Classification (GTDB taxonomy): domain Bacteria; phylum Cyanobacteriota; class Cyanobacteriia; order Cyanobacteriales; family Chamaesiphonaceae; genus Chamaesiphon. The sequence goes on from JANOPX010000255.1 coordinate 26,681, forward strand.
TTTGACGCGCTCGGCGATGATGGAACCATTTTGTCCGGCGTTTTCAGCAATCCGTTTGAGGGGAGCTGTCAGTGCGCGGGTGACGATCAGAGCACCAGTTAGCTCTTCATCTTTGAGGTTGGCATTTGCCCAAGTTACGAGTTCGGGAGCTAGGTGAGCGAGAGTCGTACCACCACCAGGGACGATACCTTCTTCAACTGCTGCTTTGGTAGCGTTGATGGCATCTTCGAGGCGTAATTTACGATCTTTCATTTCGGTTTCGGTAGCTGCACCAACTTTGATCACAGCAACACCACCAGCTAGTTTAGCTAGACGCTCTTGGAGTTTTTCTTTGTCATAGGTAGACTCGGTTTCTTCCATTTGGCGACGAATTTGTTCGCAACGTGATTTCACGGCGACTTCGTTACCTTCGGCGACGATAGTGGTGCTATCTTTGGTGATGGTGATGCGGCGGGCTTGACCGAGTGCATCTAGTTTAGTGGCATCTAGTTTGAGACCAGCATCTTCGGTGATGAGTTGACCGCCAGTCAATACAGCGATATCTTCGAGCATGGCTTTACGACGATCGCCAAAACCAGGAGCTTTGACTGCTGCTACGTTGAGTACGCCACGGAGACGGTTGACTACTAGAGTTGCGAGGGCTTCTTTTTCGATGTCTTCAGCTAAGATGAGCAAAGGACGACCGGAACGAGCAACTTGTTCGAGGATGGGAACGATATCCTGAACGAGGTTGATTTTCTTGTCGGTGATCAGGATATAAGGTTGCTCTAGAACAGCTTCCATCCGCTCCATATCAGTAGCGAAGTAAGGCGAGATATAACCTTTGTCAAAGCGCATCCCTTCAGTGATTTCGAGTTCGGTAGTCATGGACTTACCTTCTTCGAGGGAGATGACTCCTTCTTTGCCGACTTTATCCATTGCACTGGCAATCATTTCGCCAACTTCATCGTCGTTACCAGCAGAGATCGAAGCTACTTGAGCGATCGCTTTGGAGTCTTCGACTGGTTTAGCATGAGCGGCGATTTTTTCGACGAGGAAAGTGGTTGCTTTATCGATACCGCGTTTGAGGGAAATTGCGTTTGCACCAGCGGCGACGTTGCGAAGTCCTTCTTTGACGATCGCATGTGCTAGTACGGTAGCAGTGGTGGTACCGTCACCAGCAGCGTCATTAGTTTTGGATGCTGCTTGACGAATTAGTGCGACACCAGTATTCTCAATCCGATCTTCGAGTTCGATTTCTTTGGCGATGGTGATACCATCATTGACGATTTGGGGTGCGCCAAATTTCTTTTCGAGGACGACGTTACGACCTTTAGGGCCAAGGGTGACGGCGACTGCTTCTGCTAAAATGTCCATACCGCGTTCGAGGGCGCGACGAGCATTTTCGTTGTATATAATGCGCTTTGCCATAATCTTAATTTAGGGGAGAATTTTATTGTTATATCTATGTCTGGGTCAATTGCATCCGATCGGTAAGATCGACCGCAATCGACGGCGGAAGGTTTAACCGACTACGGCTAAGATGTCTTTTTCGGATAGTAGGACATATTCGTCGCCACCGAGTTTGATGTCGGTACCAGCATATTTGGAATAGAGAACCTTGTCGCCAATTTTGACTTCGAGGTCTTGACGAGTGCCGTCATCGTTACGTTTGCCCGAACCAACTTGGACTACTTCACCAATTTGGGGCTTTTCTTTGGCTGTGTCGGGAAGAAGGATTCCACCGGAGGTTTTTTCTTCAGACGCGCTTACTTTTACGAAGACGCGATCTGCCAAAGGCTTGACTGTGGATACTGTTAAAGATACTGATGCCATATGCTCTAGTCGCGTTATTTGGGAGTATTTTAGGGTTAGGGGTTAATCGGAGGTTTCATAGCCTCGGATTATTAGGATTGGTCGGTTTGACCAGTTCTAAAGTTACGTTTGCTTCAACCTTCTTATCGGAGCTTTTTAGACCGACAACACTTCACTTTCGCGATGTTTAATTATCGGTGACAGAGCAGGGAGCTAGCGAACTCACAAGGTGTCATGACTCTGATAAGGTTTACCCCGTTAAGGGTGGCTTGGTTCACAATCATTCCGTATCACTACGGTTTAAATTGATCTCATAATAATTCTGAGTTTTTAGCACTCTCAACTGCTGAGTGCTAATTTACCTGACTGGGGGATGTGATGGCAAGCAAGGTTTGAGTACGGGTTCCCGTATTAATTATAACTCGGTCGTTTCTTGCGCCAGATCCGTTGATATTTCTTGTACTAAGAGAACCCGGATCTGGGGGTTCCGACCCCCAGACCCCCCGTCGGGTTGGGGGAGTGTCCCCCCCCCCGAACCC
>JANOPX010000256.1:0-1773 GCA_031422115.1 Chamaesiphon sp. VAR_4_metabat_408
TAATTTATGAGTCTAGAACAAGCAAACTGGTTTAAACTTGCCTTCCAAGTCCAAGGTTCCGTCCTGCCAGCAATTATTAGTCGGGTATTATGGTGCGGGGCTTTTGGGCTGTTTATCTCAGTTTTAGCTTTTTATCAAATACCTGTTAGTGCCAAAGTATTGGGGGGAGTAGTTCCGAGTATTGTCCTGGGTTTGTTATTGGTGTTTCGGACAAATACTGCCTATGAGCGATTTTGGGAAGGACGCAAAGCTTGGGGATCGATCGTCAATCACATTCGCAATTTAGCTAGACTAATCTGGGTAGCTATTGCCGAAATCGATCCCCTGCATCGGTATGAAAAGGAGGAAATATTAAAGCTATTGGTGGCATTTGCGGTAGCGACTAAATTGCACTTACGATCGCAACCAGTGAATGACAGATTGGCCGAATTAGTTTCTCCAGTCCAATTTTCCAAGCTCCAAGTAATGAATAATCCACCGTTAGAAATAGCATTCTGGATTAGTGACTACCTTCAGGCAAAACATGAGCAAAGCCAAATCAGCTCATATCAAATGAATGAGTTGCAAAGTATCTTGAATGGCATGGTTGATATGCTCGGAGCATGTGAACGCATCCTCCGCACGCCAATTCCCCTAGCTTATGTGATTCACCTCAAACAATTATTGCTAATTTATTGTTTATTACTTCCCTTTCAAGTTGTCGAGGAACTGAAATGGTGGACAGCTCCGGTGGTAGCTTTAGTTAGTTTTACCCTATTTGGAATTGAAGCGATCGGAGTCGAAATCGAAAATCCCTTTGGTACTGACCCCAATGATTTACCACTCGATACGATCTGCAATACGATCGAAAGAAACATCGATGATTTAATCAGTATCGAGCCACATTATCGGCGAGCAGGCATGTATGGAAATGGCGCAGGGGAACAGCTTAATTAGGTTTTAGGCTTTGGGCTTTAGGTCTTAGGTATAGTAACTAATCGCTCAGACAAAAGATCGATCTCTGGTTGTAGAGATCGATCCAGCATTGTTGCCATTTATGATTCAGTTCATGGATGTTAGACATTTGCTAGTGGCTTGACTCTGGCTAGAACCTGTCCACCCTATTATTTACTATACCTAAGACCTAAAGCCTACTTCAAAGGTTTCGCATTAACTTTCAGCCCTGACAAAACTTTGATTTTAGAGAGAATTTTTTGTTTGATTGCCTCGTACTCAGCGTAGTCACCAGTGACAGGCTTGGGATAGATGTCTGAGGCTCCAGCTTGGAGCAGCGCGAACACATTTTTGGTGTCGTCTGATTTGACAGAATTGCTCAGAACTAATACTGGACGCGGGTAGTTTGCCATGACTTGCTTTGTGAGTTCCAAACCATCCATGATGTCCATGTGAAAATCGGTACAGATCACGGTCGGATTGGTGCGGGGAATCATCGCGAGGGCTTCTTGCCCATTCCGCGCGACACCAACGATTTCGATGTCGGGAGCACTCTTGAATAGACGTTGCAATATTTCCATTGCTACAGGCGAATCTTCAACGATTAAAACTTTTGTAGGAGCCATAATATTTATTTTTTGGGGTTATCGGAGGATAGTGAATAGTGGTTTAGCAATGGGTTGGAAGTTGAGGGTCTGGATTTGAGAGTAAAGAGAATGCTTGCATCCTAATCTAATATTCCCTATTTTCTACTAACTATTAGACTTCTTGCGTGAATTAGGAAAAATAATGAAGTTTAGAATTGAGGATAGCGGAAGTGGAGTTACATCTTAAACCAAA
>JANOPX010000257.1:0-8270 GCA_031422115.1 Chamaesiphon sp. VAR_4_metabat_408
CCCTCTCCCATGTTTAGAAAACAAGAAGTATCCGTTCAGATTGCTAAAAATTATTGGTACGAACCGATAACTAAAGTCGAGCCGACGATCGAATTCCTGACTTTTAAAATCGGCGAGATGGGGTTTGGTGTGTCGATCGATAAAATTCATCAGATCGTCAATTCGACCAAAGTTACTCCGACTCCTAACCCTGAACTTCTCGATCTTCACCATCGACTATTGGGGATTAGTTCCTCAGCCTCAGCTTATTCGATCGTCGTAAACAGCCGCAACGACAGGCTTTATAGTATCGCCGTGGATACAGTACCGACATTGATGGCAATTAGGATCGATCGGATTCGTCAGCTCCCAACTAACGAACACACCGCAACTCTCCGCGAAATTGCCAGCCATGTCGCCAGAATTGATGACATCACTTCGCCACAGGATCTGCTATTTATTTTAGATATTTATTAAGATCGAATCGATCGAGTTGTCATAGTTAATTGGTAAGATCGAAATACTAAGCCTAAATGATGAAATGAACTTCCAATCCGTAGTTGCTACCCTGAACCAATTTTGGAGCGCACAGGGCTGTCTAATCGCCCAACCATACGATACAGAAAAAGGGGCGGCTACTAAAAGTCATCATACCTTCTTGCGGTCGATCGGCCCCGAACCTTGGGCTGTCGCCTATATCGAACCCTGTCGTCGCCCTGGAGATGGGCGTTATGGCGAAAATCCCAATCGCTATCAGCACTATTATCAATATCAAGTACTCATCAAACCATCGCCAGATAATATTCAGGATGTCTATCTCGACTCCCTGCGAGCGTTGGGTATCAAGCCTGAAGATCATGATATTCGGTTTGTGGAAGACAATTGGGAAGACGCGGCGATGGGTGCGTGGGGCGTTGGTTGGGAAGTGTGGTTGGATGGGATGGAAGTTACCCAATTTACCTATTTTCAACAGTGTGGGGGGATAGATTGTCGCCCAGTATCGATCGAAATTACCTATGGATTGGAGCGACTATGTATGTATCTTCAGGGTGTGGATTCGATCGCCAAAATTCAGTGGAATGATACGATTACCTATGCCGATATCTATCTCCAATCTGAAATCGAGCAATCTACATACAACTTTGAAGCTTCCAATCCAGAGCTATTATTTACCCTCTTCAATCTCTATCAACAAGAAGCCGAACAACTAGTCGCCAGAGAATTAGTCATGCCAAGTTTGGACTATGTACTCAAATGTTCCCACACATTTAATATGTTGGATGCGAGGGGAGTAATTTCCGTCACCGAGCGAACTCGGTATATCGGTAAAGTACGCGGTTTAGCCCGACAAGTCGCTCATCTCTATCTAGCACAACGGGAAAAATTAGGTTTCCCATTGTTAAAAGATAGCAAACATCTAATGGTAAAAAGTAGTTAATCGATCGAGTAATTAAATATCATAGATTGCCGAGAGTGGGCAATGCCAGCCCTTTCAACGTAACAAAAATGCCTGCTTTGCGATCGATATCATTAACATGCTAGGCACTGTCTAGCATGTACACCCTGTACACCCCAAAAATTTTAGGATTTCATGCCTAAATTTGCCCTAAAAGCGGCAAGTTATCATCTTGCTGTGGTTGGGTTATCCGCGCAAGGCTGGGGATAAAGCAGATTGTTATGAGGTATTTACCAAGATGGTTGGGAATGTTGATTTTCCAGATAGTTTGCAAGAGATATTAATGGCTACTGAGTTATGAAAATCGTTTCTATAAAAATCAAGAATTATCGAGCCTTTCAATCCCTAGAAATTAAAGATATCCCAGCCTTTTGCGTCATCATCGGAGCCAATGGTACGGGTAAATCTACCCTGTTTGATATTTTTGGGTTTCTGCGTGATGCCCTAAAAAATAATATTCGTCAAGCCCTTCAGATCCGAGGTGGATTTAATGAAGTCGTCACTAGAGGCAAAGAAAAAGAAGATATCGAAATAGAACTAAAATTTCGCATGAAGATTCTGGAGACAGAACGCCTCGTCACTTATATTTTAATCGTTGGACAAGAAAAAGGACGACCCGTAGTAAAAAGAGAGATTCTACGTTATAAGCGGGGGGAATATGGTTCTCCATACCACTTTTTAGATTTTCAAAAAGGGCAAGGTTATGCCATCACTAACGAAGAAAACTTTGAACAAACTGATGAAGAATTAGAACGGGAAGAACAACAGCTCGAATCCAGTGATATTTTAGCAATTAAAGGATTGGGGCAATTTCAACGCTTCAAAGCCGCCAGTGCCTTTCGTTCCCTCATCGAAAATTGGCATGTTTCCGACTTTCATATCAGTGATGCTAGAGGTAGCAAAGATGTATCCTATGCCGAACACCTCTCCCCCACAGGGGATAATATGGCAGTGGTTGCTCAATATATTTATCAAAACCATTCTGACATTTTCCAAGCCATTCTCAATAAAATGAAAGAAAGAGTCCCCGGTATTTCTAAAGTAGAAGCAAAGGAAACAGAAGATGGTAGACTAATCCTAAAATTTCAAGACCAAGCCTTTAAAGATCCTTTTATCGATCGATATGTTTCTGATGGCACTATGAAAATGTTTGCCTATTTAATTCTACTTTTCGATCCTAAACCTCATCCTTTACTTTGCATCGAAGAACCCGAAAACCAACTTTATCCCAGTTTGCTCCATAAACTCGCCGAAGAATTTGCCAGCTATGCCCACAGAGGCGGACAAGTATTTGTTTCTACTCATTCTCCCGACTTTCTTAATGCTGTTCCCCTAGAAAGTATTTTCTGGTTGGCAAAAGAACAAGGCATTACCAAAATTTTTCGAGCCAGCGATAGCGAAACTCTAAACAACTTAGTGAAAGCAGGAGATTTACCTGGATATCTCTGGAATCAAGAGTGGTTTGAAGGAGTAGCTCCTTAATGAGTTACGACCTGATTTTTTTACTAGAAGAGCCTTCTATGAAAACTGTCTTAGAGACTATCCTCCCCAAACTGATTCCCGAACATATTACTTATATTTGTATCGCCCATCAAGGTAAACAAGATCTCACTAAATCGATTCCGAAGAAGATTAAAGCTTTTAGCTTTAAACCTGACACAAAATTTTTTATCGTCCATGACCAAGACTCTCATGACTGTAAAAAGCTCAAAGCCGATCTATTGCAAATTTGTCAACAAGAAGGGAACGCAGAGGTAACGATCCGCATTATTTGTCATGAATTAGAATCTTGGTTTCTTGGAGATCTCACCGCCGTAGAAAAAGCCTATGGGCTAAACCCCGAAAGCCTGAGTAAAAAACAAAATCAAAACAAGTTTCGCGATCCAGATCGGCTTAACTCTGCGAAAGAAGAACTCGAAAAGTTGGTTTCAGAATATTATCCTGGCACTCACTCTAGGGAAATCGCTCCCTATTTATCCTTGACTGAAAATAAATCTCGTAGTTTTCAAGTTTTTCTCGACGGCATCAAAAAAATTATCAGTAATTGTGCCTAGACTTAATTGACAGCATCGATATTTCATGACTGAGAGTTGCCTTATCAACCAAAACTCTCAGCCGCATATATCGAACCATCATAACCACCGATCGTCGTATAAGAATCACTTTCACCGACTATATTTAGAGTTCCAGCAATCCCCCGATTGAGTACTTGAATCAACTGTTGCGGTGTGAATGATTCCAACTCAACATAATTGCCCTCTGTCAACCAAGTAACTTCATCAGGACTTAAACCAGTCCATTCTGATGGGGGAATCTGCTTGGCTGCATAAGCCAAATTGGTGGATGTTCGGATGAAAAGATGCTTTGATGTCATCACCTGATTGGGTGTAAGTCCGACATCGATAATTGATACATTACTATCCTTGAACCATCGATCGCTAGTTTTCAATTGATGCAACATTCTCATTCCTTGATGACTGCAATCATGGAAGAGATAGACCTTTAGATCGGCATTACGGCGCAACATTTGCATAGTAATATCAAAGATATCTTCAGGATAACCACCGATACTCAAAATCGCGCAGTTATTCTCAAAGTGAAAATTATTGGCGATGAGCATTTGAGCAACTTCAGCAGTTTGACATACAACTAATCGATCGAAACTATATGCCGTCACATCTTGATTCACCGTAGCAACTCCCGTTTTTTTGACAGGCGGAGCTAGAAGTCGAACTACTGTCCCATTTACCGCTTGCCACTGTTGCACCCAACCTTGAATCTCATGAGGTTGAAATAGCATATTTTGAACAATATTCAAACCCAATGAACGATTACCCAGATAAATCAACCCCATTCCTATCAATACTACTGCCACAAATAGCAGAAATGAACGAGCGACGACACTAGCACAAATACCCAATAACAATATAAACAAGCCAAATAACCTAAGATTCTTGGCACTAGATTTGCGTTGTCGATCGTCCAATCTTGTGGATACAGATCTTGAATATAAACTCCATGCCGTAATACATTGCCAGATGAAATTGGCAGCAACAAATGAAAAGAAACCGGGCAATTTTAGACCCATTCCCGCTGCTATAGGAATCAGGAATGTACCAAAACCTCCGAAAAACCCCGTGAACCAAACATTCATGAAAATATAAAGACAGCCACCACTCATGCCCGTACTTATCGGGGCACGGCGCAGTCGTTTATCTAGAAAATAAGTAAGCTGCTTTTCTGTGAAAAATAATGTGTTATTAGCGGACAGTTCATCGAGTGTTCTTTTGAACATCGGATCTGTTATTTTTACTGTTGTCATCGCAGTTGGCTCGAACGCAAACTTATGATTGCAACCTGCACAATGACCAAAATTAGCAGTTCGATCTTTGAGATTATTATCAAGCTGACACTGGATACATTTCATATTGATATTTTATTTAGATTGACAGTGACAAATGCGTGATTTCAGTCGCAAAATCCAAAATCAATCTGATTTAATTGCTTGTTTACCTTCAGGCGAAACCGCATAGCCCAAAAATGCTTTGACAGTGGGACTTGGAGGAGTTTTGTAGACGTATAATAGCGATCGAGGATATGGATACAAAGGTGCTGATGGGGATCTGCCATCCACAGATAGCACCCGTACTGTGCTCTGAGCTGCGACTTGGGAGTAAGTGGCATATCCAATCCCATCGGTGCCTAACGCCTGTAATAGGGGTGTTGTCGCATCTCTGGGCAGAGTAATAAAATTGGGTGTGGTGCCAAACGGGGAGCCTTTTAAGACTAGATCCTGAAATACTTGACGGGTACCGCTCGTGGCAGGGCGATTGATGATGCGGATTTGGCCAACTTTGCTGCTAACCTGCCCCCAGAGTGAAATCGAACCATTAAAAATTTCCCTCACTTGCTCTGCTGTCAAGTTATTGGGTGCTAAACTATTGATGCCAACGACAACCGCGATCGGATCGACTGAAACCGTTACTGAACCCAATCCCGTGGCTTTTTCCTGGGGGGTAAGGGAGCGCGAAACCGCTGCCAAATCTATTTCCCCAGCTTGTAGTGCCTTCAATCCCTGCCCAGAGCCACGGGATTGGGCGATTACCCTAGTACCTGGAAATTTTTGCTCGAAGGCGGTTTTGAGGTTTTTATTAATCGTCACCATGCTCGTCGCACCATCGATTCGCACTTTAGCAGCAGGGGGAACTGGGGCATTCTCAAAAGCGGTATTTTGCCCATCCAATTCAGGTTCAGCAGATCCTGTGGCGGGCGATTGATTTGCGACATCCTCTTTGGATGGATTCATCACAAAAAACCAAAACCAGCCACCTACTAATAATCCAACTGTGAGGAGAATACTACCGATCGACGATAAGTTAGGGGATTTGGACATAATTAACGGCAAATAAGGATAACATTCGCCACCACCCGCACTTTTAGCAGTTCTCTCGTTCGCGTTGGCGAAGCGTCTGCCTGCGCAGAAGCGTACTCGAGGTAATCGAGACAAAGGGGCACCTTTAGATCTAGATTTGGCGACAATACAATGTTATCTCACCAAGTGAAATTTTACACAATTAATTCGATACAAATACACACTAAAAGACCCCCTTTTTCAAGGCTTGCTCTGGCTCCCTCCCCTTACCAAGGGGAGAGCTGGGGAGGGGTAAACAACTTTCGCCCAAACTCAAATAACTTCTGTGTATATAGTCAACCTCTTATAGTTCGATCGATACATTACTCGCAACACTAGCGACTTGCTCATCCAACCAACCATCAAACATATCCATCAAAATCTTTTGACGGAGTAAATCGTCTAACTTTGCTGGATTTATTTGTTCGACATAAATCAAATGAACGCCAATTGCCGTTACCACTGGAGCGAGCAATTGTGGTGGTTTGGCGGCAAATACTGCGGCAGAAATTTCGGGGCGAAGTTGTTTGCGATTGACAGTGCCTAGATAACCACCGCGACGTTTGTGTTCGGAGTCGGGGATATATTGATGGGCGACATCGGCAAAGTTTAGATCTCCCTCTTGGAGCGAATAAAATATTTCCATTGCCAACTCGCGATTGTCTAATACTACTTCATAGATGGTTGCACCACCATATTCGAGGGTATTTTGATGAAAGAAATGTTCGACTCGATCGCCGAATAAATGTTGGGCGAGTTTCTCGGTAACTAGTTTGTGAACGACTATTTTTTCAAAGTCATCAACTGACAAAAAATTTGCTTTCAACCACTGTAAAGTTGCTGCGGCGGTATCTAATTTCTGGTTCTTCCGCAGGAGATCGGCGGCTGCTTGTAGCTCTTGGGCTGTTGTTTCTATACCTAATTGCTGCGCTTGTTGAGCGATGATTTGGCGGCGCAGAAAGCCCTGAATCAATTCATTGAACTTACCTGATATCTTTGCTTCTTCGATCGAATCTTGTAAGGTAATTTTATTGGTTGAAACTGCGATCGTTACTTCACTCATGGGCATAGTTATCCTAAAATTATTCTTCTGTCCAAAAAGTAGTATCTGGGATAACTGTCAGAAGTTGAATTTGAGTTTGTCGTTCGGTCTAGATTTGCGGTGGCGATTTCTGTCTCAAGTACCAAACTTAATCGATCGCTTGAGACAGATCCCATCGAGTTACGGTTGCACCATCATCGGCGTAAATTGGAAATATTATAATGCTAGTTATTCAGCCAGTCGAGTGTCATAGCGTCGATCTGGGAGATCGACGATCGCCAATTGGTGCAAAGTTCCGCTCTGTAGTTGCCGATGCTCTACATCTACGGGTGGTTTGACACAAACCCCGATTTCTTTGATCAATCGATTGATATGTCGCGCACTAACTTCGATATTAAATTCTTTGGACAAATGTTTGCCCAACCATTGCCCAGTCCACCGAGGAAAAGAATAACCAAAATCCCTGGGACTTTTGCTCACTAGCTCTTTGAGTCGGTTTAAATACTCTGCATTTACAATCTTGGGACGACCGATTGGTTGCTCTTGCCAGTTGTGAGCGTGCCCTGATTTTGCCATGAAAATCCAGTGTCTGGCAGTCAATGGCGAGCAGCCCAACACGCGACAAATCTGAGTTTGGGTTTGTCCTTCGTCAGCCAATAACATGATTTCGATCCGCTGCCGATATTCGGGAATCTTCTCGGTTTCAAGATGATTTTCCAGCAGTTGTCGTTGAAATCTGGTTAGATGCTGACCCAATAATTTTCGTTGAGTAAATTGATTAGCTTGGGTCATAATACTCTTTATTAAAATCTTATACTAAAGAATGTTAACGTGAAATTAGGCTGTAATATCTCGATTCCACTATTTCTTAATTTTTGGATTAAGAATAGTAGATATCAATTTATTTTTACTAAAATCAAATTATCATCCGAACTATCGCCTGTCAAACCCTTGCTGGTAGCGGGACAATCCTAGAGATTCATGTAAAAATTATTCAATAAATATCGAACTGACTATGAGATTTTACAACGGCAAATGCTGTTGCCATAGCTAGTTTTAGGATTATTGCCGATCTCGATTAGGATTGTTCGGCGTTAAAGATAACTGATTGTTCTCAATCATAACACATTGACTTCAAGAGATAGCTATTAAGAATTAGCATCAGACAAATGGCTGATTTTTGGGTTATGATATCAGCCAAAAATGTTATTAAGGTCTGGTTAGCGATCGCGGGAGTGATTACAGGGGGAGAAGGGGGACTAGATCTCGGCGGCATAAATAACCCAACCCCCAGTCCCCCAGTCCCCCAGTCCCCCAGTCCCCCAGTCCCCCAGTCCCCTAGTCCCCCAGTCCCCCCGTCCCCCAGTCCCCTAGTCCCCCCG
>JANOPX010000258.1:0-4102 GCA_031422115.1 Chamaesiphon sp. VAR_4_metabat_408
ACAAAAGGTCGTGCTGGCTTCATTAATGACATTCTCAATAGCGAAGAATATCTCGAAAACTTCGGCGATAGTATCGTGCCATTCCAACGCCGTCGGGTGTTAGCTTCTGGTGCGAGTTGCATTGATATTGCCGGATTTGGCGAACTATCAAACCCATCTGTATGGCGATTTATACCCCCAAGCTTTGGCAGCAATTGCCAAATCTCATCGAGCCAATTCCACCCGGCTCAGTGCCCCTGCTAGCTATCCGTGGAAGTACGCACGAGCGGCGATCGAGCGGCTAGAGCGACAACATCACCCAGCTCTACTCGCAGCGATGGGTATCGATCCGATCGTCGGAGTGGGGAAATTTCAGCTTTTGCCTCATTTGGGATTGAATATCGGCGGGCGATTTATCCGCGCGAAGTCTTATCTCATCGCCACGGGATCTATTCCGGCAAATCCGCAGATTCCAGGTTTAGAAGAAATTGATTATCTGACAATCGATCGATTAACTGAGATCGGTGAGACCCCCATTCCACAATATTGGGCGATAGTTGGTGCTGAAACGATCGGGGTAGAATTAGCCCAAACACTGGCTAGATTGGGCTGTCAAGTCACTCTAATTGTCGAAACAGAACAGATTTTGCCCCATGAAGATCGGAAATTTGCCAACTATATTCAAGCGCAATTAGAAGCAGATGGGGTGCGAATATATCTAGTCACAACTGTCATGGCTGTGATGGAGAATGGTGCATCAAAATTAGTCGTACTTGACTCAGAATCGATCGCTGTAGATGAGATTTTCATTGCGTTACCCGAACGCCCATTAATCGAATCTTTCAATCTCACAGAGGTAGGTGTTGCTTACGATCGCAAAGGCATCTCGATCGATGCTAAACTCCGAACATCTAACCCTAATATCTACGCCTGTGGTAGTGTCTGTGGTAATGTTTTGGGCGGCTATCGCAGCGATGGTTTAACTCAATCGGAAGCAAAAATCGCCGTTCATAATGCGCTATCTTGGCGCAAAACTAAAGTTAATTATAATAGCTATAATCGTTTTCCGTGGGCGGTATATACAGATCCGCCACTAGCAAGAGTGGGGATGAAAATCGCCGAGGCAATTCAAAGCAAACGCAAAGATATTATTATCCTCGAACAGTATTTCAAAAATTGTCCCCAAGCAATTTTAAATAACACCACAACTGGTTTATGTCAAATTATCGTTACGTATAAAGGTGATATCTTGGGTGCGGCAATTGTCGGTCAAAATGCCCCAGAACTCATCCAAATTCTCGCTCTAGCCATCCAACACAAACTCAAAATTGCCGACCTTAAAACCTTTCCTAGCCTATCACCAAGCTATACCGAACTCATCGACCTCACCCTTGAAGAATGGTACAAATATCAGCGGGACAAAAATAGCCAACAAGGTAGTTGGCTGAGTCGTTTGTGGCGATAAAATATGACAATGAAGCTCGATAAAGTTGTACCATTTGGGCGAACATTAGCTGAGTATAAGTTAATGTTTAATTTAACGGAGATAGATTTTCAAAAACAAATTTTAGATATTGGAGCTGGGCCAGCTAGTTTTGCAGCAGAGATGTATAAACTAGGGTATGATGTAACGGCGATCGATCCGGTGTACCATTTTAGTGGTGCGGAAATTAAGCAGCGATTTGATGATTGTGTCGATAATATTATCCAGCAAGTTGAAGCTTCTCGTGCAGATTGGGTGTGGAAATATCATCGATCTCCTACCGATTTACGGCGGAATCGAGAGTTAGCACTTGAGTTATTTTTGGCTGATTATGATGAAGGTAAAGTTGCTGGTAGATATATAGCTGGAGAAGTCCCTGACGCAATTGGGGTACAATCTTACGATCTAATTTTATGTTCGCATTTTCTGTTACTCTATTCAGAGCAACTTGACTGGGAATTTCATCGTCAGGCTGTGACTAGATTGCTAGAAGATGCTAACGAATTGCGAATTTTTCCACTATTAACATTAGGGTGGAATCGATCTCCATATATCGATCCTCTCCGAGAATATCTCGAAAAACTAGGATATCATACTGAAATTATGACCGTTGAATATGAGTTTCAACCTGGAGGAAATGAGATGTTAGTAATCAAGAAACTACTTAGCTAGAAAACAGATCCCCGACTTCTCCGAGAAGCCCTTGGATCTGGCTTATCACTTCTAATAACTCATGAAAATTGAACATAGGTATGATTCTCACCCTCTAATTCTACTTCGATAATGTTAGCAATAATCGTCCAATCGCCTCTAGCCAAACCCGCACCGAGTTTCGGATACCCAATTCTTTGCCCGCGAAATTGTTGTTTCACTTGTCGAAATACCGATCGAATGGCATCATAATCTGCTAAGACTCCATCACCGCGCCAGTGAAATTGAGTATAACCATTGACGATCGTCAAATTCCAACCATTTCGGTTAATATGCGCCGTTGTAAAATTCCCTAATTTATTTCTGTTGCCAACTTCAGTCATAAAATCTGCCACCCAAGCTTCTTCAAACTCTTGTTTGATACTTAAAGCAATTCCTCTCCCCATCCGGCACTGACAATTACAACCATGAATGATAACATCAAACGTTCCCGCTTTGGCTAATTCAATGAGATTGCCATGAACTATTTGCATTCATCCTCCATCAATATAAAGTCTTAGAATTACTGCTAAATCCCCGACTTCTCAAAGAAGTCGGGGATTTGTATATCTGCACTTGTCCATAAGTCGAGTATTTAGCCGTTTTTAGTATATAAAACAGCTTGTTACTTATAACTTACGACTTACGACTTAACGACGAGGTACCATGTTTAGATAGTCGAGGTTGAATGTTGAGAGTGTTTGTGGCGAACCACCCTGAGAAGTGAGACTTTTTGCCATGTTCATAAATAGCTTGGGGTCGCCAGTTTTGGGTTTTTTGTCGGTAGCAACATAAGTGCGGACGACATTTTGCCAGGAAGCTTTGGGGAATCCTAATTGGTTGCGATGGTAAGCACCATAGCGAGGAGATTTGATATTGAAAGGCAATTCACTCGCACCAGAAGCTAACACCCGACGGCGTTGGAATGGCACGATACTATCGCCGAAGTTTTCGAGATATTCTTCGCTATTGAGAATGTCATTAATGAAGCCAGCACGACCTTTTGTCGCGATAACGATCGACCAAGCAATTTTTTCCTGTTCGTTGTATACATCCCGTCCTAGTACCTTCTGGACACAATGTTCGACGAACCGATAGTTGCTATTGAGGTTGTAAAAACTCTTGGTAAAAGTATCGGAAAGGCACAATCCTCGGATGAAATCGCGGACGGTAATTTGTCCGCTGCGGAGTTGGGATTCCAAGAATTTTTCCCGATCTGCGGCGAAAGCATGAAAGAAAATTTGCCGATAAGCAACTCCAATCAGATCGTCGATTTGGGATGGGGAAAGTAAATTATCCGTCGAAAATACTCGTGGTTGTTCGTCGCCGGGGGTTTCATAACCAGCGACGCGGGTATTTTGGCTCGAAGGTTTGTATTCTAATAATGGAAGAGGCATATATTTAAAGCTTGCTGCTCACGAAACTTTACAATTTTTCTCATCATAATCCCGATTTGCGACTGCTTACCAACTCTAGAGCGAAAACATTACATTCCTTAATTTTCCTCAACCCTAATGGGAATCTAGCTTCTCGCTGTTTGTGGCGGTACCACTCTAGCTCACTTTACCAGTCATCCTCGACGACTGCGGCAGGCAAGCGCAATTTGGGAAATCGATAAAAGGTATCCCCATCCTCATCTACTTCTGGAATACCATCGAGCAAGCGGATTTGTTCGTCGAGAAAGATCTTGGCTGTCTGAGTGCTGACTTCCGAAATAGCGATGAGTTGAATCAAGGAGATGCAACTATCTTGCTGTCGCAACACCCGATAAAAAGCTGCCTCTAGCCGTTTGCGTCGATCGGCACCATAAATAATCTTAGCTATTACGGCACCCAAACCCAACAAAATCGATAATTGAATCCAGCCCATAGCTTCTTGCGATTTGGCGATCGATACACCATCTTAGTATACAGGGGTCAGGGGTCAGGGGAGAGGGGGGGACGGGGGGAC
>JANOPX010000259.1:0-10839 GCA_031422115.1 Chamaesiphon sp. VAR_4_metabat_408
GACAAAGACTATCTTTTTTAATTTGAATTTTCTAACTTTTTACTTTCTTATTTTAATATGTTGGTTTTATTCTTTTACCAATTTTTTTTTTTTATAACCTAAAAACTTTGCCCTCCCCCCGCCTTCGCCGATGGCTCTGGCGGGGTGAGGGCAAGGTTTGTAGGTTATACAAACAAAGATTTGGTATAAGATTAGAACCTACTTATTCAAATAAGAAAGTAACAGGTTAGAAACTTCAATTTCAAATCGATCGTCTTTGACAAAATCTGGGTATTCAATTACCGCTGCATGGCTCAGAGCATCAACAGTACGACAGAGAATAAATACCGTCATTTCTAGATTTTGAGGGGCGATCGAATCGCGCCATCGATCGAGATACGATCGCAATATTTCAGCAATCCGTGCTTGCGCTTGCTCCATTTCAATCGACTTACCCAACCGAGGTATTTCCTCACTCAAAACTTGATGTAGTCGGGGATTAATAGCATGAGCGGCAATGACTGCATTTATCAATTCAGGGACTACTATTTCTAGCGGTGAATCAAAGAGATGATTTAGCTTTGTCTCGACCAATTCTGCCATTTCATTCGAGTGTTGTTCGATAAGTGCAGCCATCAAAGATGCTTTATTTGGAAAATACTGATACAGCGAACCGATACTAATTCCCGCTCGTTCGGCAATCCGATTTGTATTAGCCTTATCGTAACCTTCCTCTGTCAAAATGTGAGTCGTCGCCTCTAAAATCGCTTCGACTGTGACCCTCGATCGATCCTGTTGTGGCTGCTTGCGTGGCTTTGTCGAAGGTTTTGGTGGCATCTAAAAAAAGCGAGTTGGCAACACGAGTATTTACTCATATTATAGGATTTAGTATTTAAAAACCATCTCATATGAACGATCTAGATCGTCTCAACGAACCCAAATCGATTCCGGCGATTTGGGATGATACTCATACCGCTGGTTTCACCATGCCTTCCGATCCTCTTACCTGCTCCTTCCTGCGGATTCTAGCCGCCTCCAAGCCGAGTGGACGCTTCCTAGAGCTTGGCTCTGGTACAGGCTTGTCTACAGCCTGGATTCTCGATGGTATGGATCCAAATTCGCACCTGACGACGATCGATAATGATGAAAGTCTCTTATCTATCCTCAGAAAACATTTAGGGGCAGATCCCAGGTTAAAAGTTGTTTGTGATGATGGCGATGAATTTCTGCGATCGCTAAAAGGGCAACAATTTGACTTTATTTTTGCCGATACTTGGTCGGGAAAATATCAATGTTTGGATGAAGCTTTGGCACTATTGAAGCCATCTGGCATCTATGTGATCGATGATATGCTCCCCCAACCCAATTGGCCGGAAGGACATCTAGATAAAGTCGATCTATTAATTTCCACCCTCGAACAACGCACCGATCTTCGGATCGTAAAAATGTCATGGGCGAGTGGAATCATTATCGCAACTAAGGTATCAATCAAATAATCGAGAGAATATATGACAGTAATATCAAAAGATCTAAATCATGTCTATTTCATGCTAGTCAAAACGACAACAAGTTGGTTGCAAATTCCTACTAAGCAAAGATTTGAGTTCCTAGAGGAGATAATTAAACCAATCTTAAAACATCACTCATCCGTAAAAATGCGTTACTTTGATTCTGAAGCATTTTCAGGACGAGTTACTGATGTGTTGATGTGGGAAACATCAGACGTGAAGAACTATCAAGCTCTCGTTGAAGCTTTACGCGCAACTCTATTTTGGGGGACATATTTTGAAGTAGTGGAGATTATCCCAGCGATTGAAAATGCGTATACAATTTTCAACCAAATCGATTTGGTATCCTCTGAAAAATGAAGTGTGAATTACGAATACCCCCCTTCTCAAGGGTCTCTCCGGCTCCCTCCCCTTGGCAAGGGGAGGGCTGGGGAGGGGTCAACAACCTACGCAGCAACTCAAATAATTTGTAGATACAAAGATATAAACTATATTCACTAATTATTCTATGTATTTAAAAACTATTTCATCATTAGTTAGTGCAGAAGTTGGTGTAAATACCATCGATGCTTTTTGTCATGTCGTGCCGATCGATCTAACCTCAATCTTCACAGGTTATGGTCTTTTACCAGCCGTTATTAGTATCGAAGCTCAAACGGGAAATTGGGATGCGATCGGTCAAACTAAAACTGTGAATTTGTCAGACGGTAGTTCTGTGAAAGAACGGCTGACTCAGTATCAGAAGCCAGATTATTTTTCTTATGTGGTTAGCGATTTTTCGGGTATTTTAGGTTTACTAATTACGTCAGCAGTCGGGGAATGGTGGTTTGAGAGTAGCGATCTTTCACCCAACTCGACACTGATTCGCTGGAGTTATACCTTCATCCCCAAATCTTTCATTGCTATCCCCATACTTTGGATTGTTAATAAATTTGTGTGGGCTGGATATATGCGATCTGTAATGTCAAATATTCAATTACAGCTCGATAGATAGATAAGGTTGTCTATCCAACCTTGTGCAGGTTGACAAACTAGCACAAAGCCACAACTAACTCAGGATGGATCGATCGATAATAGAGGAGATAAATAACATAATATCCTATGTATGGCAGTTTGGTAGCTTATAATTCTGGATTAGTTTTTCTGGCTCTATTAGCCTTTGGGATCTTAAACTGGTTGCAGATACCCGCCGGAAATATCGTTGATTGGGCGATCGGGATTGGAATTTTTGAGTGGTCGATTATCATTGTTACTGTACCTTGGAATATCCATTTTTCGGCTAGAGCCGCAGTTCAAACTGGTAAGGAATCTCAGACGCAGGGCATAGCAGTAGACGAGCGTCAAATTCGATTTGCTAGTAATATTGCCACTCGATCGTTGGTTGTGGCGATCGGGTTACATTTAGGTACTGCACTGGGATTATATTGGTTAGCAATTAATGGAATTACACCACTAGGTTATCTTAGTTCTGGCGCGGTATTATTGCTCACATTGCTACGTCCGGCAATTAGTACTTATGAATATTTAGCCACTCGAATGGCTGCATTACGCGAACAATTTGCTTATCCGCGTGCAGATATTTTGGAATTGCGCGGTCGATTTCAAGAGTTGGAATATAAGATCGACAGGTTAAATAGTCAATTAGATTTTGAAGATGATAGTTCGTGGTTGAATACTCAAAATCGACAGTGGGAAACTAATAGAGCAGATCTCGCGAGAATCAATGCGGAGATTGCCGATTTCAAGGCTAGTAATGAAATCGACCATCGCCGATTGGCGGCTGAAGCCAAACAAGCTATTTCTCAAATTACTGTCGATGGTCAATTTCTCGAACATGCTCGCGAATTAATTCGATTTTTCAAGACAGCATAATATAGCAGGGGTCAGGGGTCAGGGGTCAGGGGTCAGGCACTGTAGGGGCACGATGCCTCGTGCCCCTACTTGTCTCGATGGCTCTGGCGACTACTATATTTTAAATACCCAATCTTTCAAAGAAATCAGGATTTTGAGACACCCTAAATACTAATACTATTAAGTATTAGAGAAGGCTTGAGATAAGGATAAGGAACTACTCGTTTTTTATTATTAGCATCAATTTCCTGTTCTGCCATATTCAGATTTTGTTGAAACTGTCTGATGATGCCCAAGATTGCTATATGCTCATCCTCAAATATATCCTCAGCTTGCTGATTATATAGTTCGCCTAGAGCTTTGTCATAGTAGCCCAGTCGATCGTATTTATAGGCTGACAACACATCTAAAATTTCTAGTTGCTCCGCCGATTTTTTATACGGAGGCAATAAATCTAAAATCTTTTTCATCGTCATTGGCTCCTCATCCTCATCTAGATTTTCATCGAGTATATCTTGATAAGCTGCTAATGGCATATTTGATGCTAACGCCATATATTCATACTGAGCAAAATTCACGGCTGAATGTTGTGGCCCACATGTGAAAATAATCGTGGTAATGATTTCGATTAGATCGATAATATTATCGATCTGAGTTGGCATTCCCTTGACTTTACCACCAGTAGTTTCATCTGACAATTCTGCCGCCCATGCTTGCAATTCGGCATCGTTATTCAGTTCTTGGGGTGTTGGGTAGAAATGATTGAGATAGTCGGATACAAAGGTATGAATTGCCGCCCACACTAGCATTCCATCATCTCGATATGGATAGTGGGGAATCTCATTCATCCCCCGATTAGCTATCTCCTTGGGCAAGGCAAAATCATTGATATTCCAGCCTGCATAAGCATCTTTAACCAATTCCATCGATTCAGCCAAATTACCCGCGAGTAATCGATCGACAGCCCCACCAGGATTGATTAATGCTTGCTGTCCGAGCCGATTATTTGTTAGCATGAATAGGAAGTGCGGCTTGAGTAAAATACTCAAAGGATGATTTTCTGCGAGTCTCCTGGCTGTGCCAATGGCAATTGGAGCCATAACAAAATGAGTCCGACATAAATGGGTATTCATTTCATGATGATTGGCATCAGCAATTTGGACGCAAAATTTGGCAAATAACCAGTCGAGCGGGTTCTTTTCAAATGGAGTATAAACCTTGCAATCGCTAATTTTATAAACATTCGGATCTGTGCTACCATTGAGCTGGATAGCGATCGGTGCTAATTTACCTCGATCTCCAATTCCGATACTTCGCCACCAAAAGAAAGCTAGTGGTTTTGGTAAGTATTTTCGCCCTTTTTCATGAGTACCACCCTGAACTAAAGCAGGACCGCGATAATTGGGATCTGTGCCTGTATAATCAGTAATATAGATATTCCCCGCTGCCAATTGTTCCAATACCTGGAATAGTGGTTCAAAGCTTGGTTGAAAGCTAGGTATTTGCTCTAATACTTTGGCTCTAGGATCGTCTTTATCCAGTCGGCGAATCACCATTGGATTGGCTCCAGATAGCCGTTGCTCTGCAAAAGAATTATTTGTTTCATAAACTTTGGCAACCGCTGGCAACGGCAACACTGTAAAAAAATCTTCATAATCCTGAAGCGTATCTAGAGGATCTAGAAAGGATTTCACCTTTGCTCCGAGCATGTTGGGCACAAGTTCGGCGGTGGCGATTACCCGCTCGGCAATGTATCGAGCCGAGAAGTTCTCGACTGCGGGTACTTGAGCGAGTAATGCCAGAGGTGGGAGATAATCATAATCGTATTGATAATCCTGCGATTGACGATTCAATCCATCATTGCGCTGTGCTGGATTGGGGTCATTTTGAGGGAGAGAAGGTTGTGGCATAGCTTTGGCGTTTGGCGGCTGAAAAACTATGTTTAGAATACGATACAGGTACAAGTTGTGTATCTACATCGACATAAATTGTAATTAGTGAAGTAGGGGCATGATACATCGTGCCCGCATGATACATCGTGCCCCTACAGGTTATTCGGCGAGAGATTGGTTGGTGTGATGCGGCGAAATGTCAGACTGATACGTCCATCTGTGACATTGGCTCTTTTTATCGCATGACTCCAGAACTCCTGGGTGCGCTGACTCATATAGAGCAATGAGCCGTGGGGGAGGAGATATTGGATCCGTTGAGAGTAGTCAGATCTGCCTCTAAATGATAGCTTCCGATCGGTACCGAGTGAGATAATGATAATCTGCGTCTCAGGTTCGAGACTATCTGTCTCATCGGAGTGAAAGCCCATTTTCGAGCGTCCATCTAGATAATAATTAATCAAGCAACTATTGGGTTCAAACCCCAACGTCTCTTGGAGACGCAAGCATAAAGGTACCAATAAGGGGTGCATCGGTTTGTTTTGATAACTCACCCCAGAATAGTCATAAGACAAGCCATAGCAGGCGGTTTTGCGGGCACTCATGCGTTCATCCCACTCGATCCGATCGCACAATTGGGTATATAGTTGGGTAGCTGCTGTGGGGGAAATGTAGTTAGGGCGAATCGTAACTTCTGGCTCAATCATTGCTGGATGGTGAATCGTCGTCTCGTTGGCGTAGCCTCTCTGTTCGCGTTCGCGTTCGCGTTCGCGTTCGCGTCTGCCTGCGCAGAAAGAGAATCGGGTAGCGAGCATGTCTATTAATTCTAGCATCGGTCATCGGGAAATCTAGAAATCCCAAACTAGATTAGGATATCATTGAAAAATACGATAGTCATGGCACTCTCTTCAAGCAAAAGTTGTCAATTCACGATTCATCAGTTTTAGCCACAATGATGATATTGCTGAATTAAGATCGGCAAAGGTATATAAGTACTCTATCATTGTCGATCGATTCACTCGATGCTAAAGGATCTGCTTTTACAGTTTAAAACCCCCGTACCCGAAGATATTTATGGCAACTTTAACCCAGCAAAAATTTATCGATCTAGTTCGGCATCGGACATCTTTATCTCAATGGTTTCAAGAAGTAGTTACATCGCAGTGGCAAGATATAACCGCTCGCCAGCTCAAACAGCTAATTCCCACACGTAGCTTGGTATCTGTTGATGACATCAGTCAGACTATCGCGCGGCTGAAATCGATCGAGAATGAGTTTCAGCGGCATCAATTAATTGAAAAGCTAGGTTCATTGGCACAGTCAAATGGGACGATTATTCCTACCGATCTTCATGATGCAATCCAAACTCTAGTTGGATTAATCGAATATAGTAAGAATGATGAAACACTGTGGATTGCTGTTGATGGCTTGCGTCAGATCGCTCCAAAACATCCTAGCGCAGGGGTCAGAAAATTAAAGTCGATCGATTTAGGTGAGATGGTAAATTTTGCGATCGATATTATTCCCAAACCAGACCATAGATTCGATATTTTGTTACAACTATATCCAGATCGTTCGTCTGTCTACTTACCGATTAATTTGAAACTAATTTTACAAGATGAGTGGGGTAATAATCTCCGTGAGATTGTTGCAGGTAGTGATGATTACTGCCTTCAGCTCAAATTAAGCGGTGGACTGCGGGAGATATTTAGCATTAGCGTGGAGCTAAATGGAATAGAATCGATCGAAGATTTTGTCATCTAGATCTAGATTCTGGAAATTTGGCGATCGGTTAGCACTTATTATGACAAACTGATAGGTAGGAATATTTTACCATATCTCTAGTTTGTCATGAATTCAGCCGATCGATCTCCAGATTTACAACGTCGCTCTTTTCGCTCTGCCAATCTCAGGGGAGTGAATTTTTCTGGGGTTAATCTTAGTGGGGTAGACTTTACTGATGCTATTTTAGATGGAGCGGATCTTAGTTGTGCAGATTTGCGCGGAACGATTTTCAGACGTAGTAGTTTAATTGGGGCGAATTTACAACAGATTAAAGCAGGAATATCGAATAAGAATCATCTAACTTTACAAGTTATCTTGTTTATTTTAGCAGTTTTACTAGGGTTACTAGCTGGATTTATTGGTTCTGCAATCGCCGGGTTAGCTTTGAATGAAAGTAAAGTACTAGCTCCTTATCAAGAAATTGAAGTTTGGTTATCTTGGGGGAGAGTTTCAGCACTATTGGCTATCAATTGTGGGATAATTTATAGCTCATTAGTTATTTTACTAAAAAATCCAGTCTTGGCAATTTTAGGCGGCGTTAGTAGTGTAATTATTTTAGGTACAGTCTTAGCCTTAACGATTGTTTATGCCTGTTTGCCATCAGATAAGTCGTGGGAATTTGTCGGTCAAATGGTTGTAGCTGTCGAAGGAGCTGCAACGATGACTACTTTTCAAGTTATCTTTGTCACGATTGGTTTGGCAATTATTATAAATATCCTAAAATCCGATCGACAAACAATTATTGCTACTATTATTGGGGTGATACTTGCGGTAACTTCAGCAATGAAGGCTGATTCTTCAATATATTTACAGATCGGCATCGTGCTCATCGCTAGCATGGTTATTTATCTTTCCCTAATCATGGGTAGACAGGCGAGATTAGAGAACCGCAATTATCCCTTCATTCGGAGTTTCTCTACTGATATTGCTACTTATTATGGTACTTGTTTTGTAGATGCAAATTTAACTAATGCAAATTTAGAATATGCGATACTTGTCAATACCAATTTGAACCGAGCAAACTTGACTGATACTAATTTTTATGGTGCTAGACAGCTTAATTCAGCAAAAGTTCATCGAACAATTTTAATGAATCCCCTAGTTCGAGATTTATTAATCAGTCATCAGGGGAGCAACTGCGACTATTCGGGTTTGGATTTACATGGTGCTCATCTAGCTGGAGCTAATTTAATTAATGCAGATTTTACAGGTGCAGATCTCAGTGAGGCTAATTTAAGCAATACTCAATTGGAACGAAGTAATTTGACCCGAATATTAGCAGTAGGGGCAAATTTACAAGGTACGAGTTTAACTGGTGCTTGTATTGCAGATTGGTCGATAGATCGAACGACTAATTTAGATAACATTATTTGTGACTATGTATATCTAAAATCACCAGGCGAAGATCGCAATCCTGCTAGTGGTATTTTTAATCCTAGTGATTTTACCAAACTATTTCAGAAGATTTGGAATACGATCGATCTAATTTTTCATGACGGTATCGATTGGACATCTTTTGGTACTGCTTGGCAACAGATCCAAATTGAAAATGATGGCATTCCGCTAGCAATCCATAGTATCGAACGCAAAGGAGAAGGGGTAATTTTGGTAAAGGTAGAAGTACCCCAAAATTTTGACAAGTCTATATTGCATCAGAGTTTCGATCGATCTTATCAATTGCTATTGAACTCGATCGAAGATCGTTACCAAGCCGAATTAACCGGACGCGACCGAGAATTGGCCATGTATAAAGAGCAACAAGATCGATCGTATCAAATCTTACAGTCTTTGGTTGCACCGCCGATAATTGCGATCGTAGATCGAGTAGTAAAGATTAAACTGGGTGCGAGAGATATCGAACGAAATCTAGCCGTAAGTGTGGAAATAGGCAATCGAAGTGCTACTCCTCATGCCTCAGCGATGGGAGTATTGACATGTGAAGATGACGTGATGTCAGCTTATCATGATTGGCAAATTGCCTATAGACAGCATCTAAATTTTGCTACGAGACTAGATATCCCCAGTCAACAAAATACCAACTTAAAACAGATCGATCGATTTGGCAACGGGGAGGCTACCCCAACGAATAAATGTCAGATAAAATCTCAACATCTCAAACAGGAGATCGATCGATGGTTAGATAGTATTGGCTTCAAACCAATTAAAGAATTAATGCTCCAAGAATTGCATCCGACTGAATCGATTCAGATTGTGCTGCAAACTGATGAATTAGGTATTCGGCAACTCCCATTTCAGTTGTGGAGTTTTTTCGAGAGATTCACCCATGCAGAAATATCGATCGCCAGTCATAACTATCGATCGATTGCCCACCAAAAACTAACTAATAAAAATATCGAGATTTTAGCAGTATTCGGTAGTAGTGAAGGATTGGATCTAGAAATAGATCGGACATTATTAACTAAACTTCCCCATGCCAGAGTAGAATTTTTGCTAGAACCTACTCGCCAAATCTTGAATGATAAATTGTGGGAACGACCTTGGGACATTATCTTCTTTGCCGGACATAGTGCCAGCGATCCTAATTTGACAACCGGACATCTTCAGATTAACCCAACAGATAAATTAACTATTCCCGAACTGAAATATGCACTGACAAGATCGATCGAAACTGGCTTAAAACTGGTAATTCTTAATTCCTGTGATAGCTTGGGATTAGCCGCCGAATTAATCTCGATTCAGCTACCACAAGCGATTGTCATGCGCGAACCCGTACCCGATCTTATCGCTCAACAGTTTTTAAAAAACTTTCTGACGGCTTTTGCCAGTGGACTGCCGCTACATCGCTCTGTACGCTCTGCACGAGAGCAGTTGCAGGGATTGGAGGATACTTATCCTTGCGCCTCCTGGTTGCCCGTAATTTGTCAAAATCCAGGGGAGATTTGAGCAATGAAATGCCCTATTGATATCGCTCTAGAAAATCCAAAGCCCGATTGCGAAGTTCATAGTATTCTCTAGATTCTCGCAGTTCGTGGCGATCGCGCGGACGGGGCAACGGAATATCCAGAATTTTACCAATTCTAGCACCAGGGCCATTAGTCATCATCACCACTCGATCGGACATAAAGATTGCTTCATCCACATCATGGGTAATCATCATCACTGCTTGGGGATACTGTCCCCAAATTTCGAGGACATCCTGTTGCAATTTCGGCCGCGTCAGGGCATCGAGTGCCCCAAATGGTTCATCGAGGAGGAGCATCTTTGGACGGGTGGCTAGGGCGCGGGCGACCCCTACCCGTTGCTTCATACCGCCCGAAAGTTCGTCGGGATATTTGTCGGCAGCGGCCGTTAGTTTCACCATCTCGATGTGCTCATTGACGATCGAGATCTTGTCAGCTTTAGTAGCAGTTTTGTACACTTCATCTACTGCCATGCGGATGTTTTCGCGGACGGTGAGCCACGGTAGCAGGGCATAGCCTTGAAACACCATCATCCGCTCCGCTCCAGGCTTGCGAATGGCTTTACCCTCTAGAGTGACCAAACCCGATGTGGCTTGCTCTAGCCCTGCCACAATGCGGATGAGGGTGGATTTTCCACAACCGGAGTGACCGATGACTGAGACATATTCTTGCGAACCGATCGTCATGTTAATGCCATCGAGCACGACAGACGGACTGCCATCTGGCTTGGGATATGCCTTCACTACATGTTCGATCGTCAGAAAGGACTCGGTGTTGGCTGGATAAGAGCTGTTGGGATCGAATGATTGCATTGAGGACATTAGTCAGGGAATAGGGAATAGGGAATAGGGGATAGGGAATAAGGGATAGGGGAATCAGGTAAAGAAAAAGGATTGGGGCGCGTTG
>JANOPX010000260.1:0-2286 GCA_031422115.1 Chamaesiphon sp. VAR_4_metabat_408
CTAAAAATCCACGGATTACGAATCGCCGATCTACCAATCATCACCCCCGCTGCCTGGGTCTGTGACAGCACCGCCATTGCTGTCGCTGCCGAACTCACATTTCCATTTGCCAGCACCGGACAGCGCAACCTTGCCACCGCCTGAGCAATCGCATCGTAATGCACTGCCCCGTGATATGCTTCCTTGACCGTGCGACCATGTAGACTGAGCAAATCGATATCATGTTTATCAATCAGACTGAGGACTCGATCGAACTCACTCGTATCCTCAAACCCAATCCGCATCTTGACTGTCAATCGCCCAGCCACATTCGCTCTCAACTCCCCCAAGATTCGATCAATCTTATCAGGATCCCGCAATAGTCCACCCCCGACATTCTTGCGATAAATTCGCGGTGCAGGACATCCCATATTTAGATCGATTCCCGCCACCGGATAGTGACTCAATAACTTGGAAATTCGCACCAAATCGGGAATACTTTCCCCAATCATCTGAGCAAAGATCGGCTTACCAGTGGTATTTTCAATGATCGATCTCAAGATCGGCTTATCCAATCTCGAAGTTTCATGCACCCGAAAGTACTCAGTAAAAAAGTAATCAGGACAGCCATATTCAGCGATGACATTCATAAAACTCAGATCCGTCACATCTTGCATCGGTGCCAATGCTGTGACAGCACCTAATCCCAGCGTCAAAGGTTGCTGTGCTGAGATCGGCTGCTGAGAAGCGATGCTAACTGGAAGTGACATAATCAAGATAAGTTTTCTAGATACCGCTGTCTATGCTTTTAAAAATGATTCCTTCTGGCTCAAACACAGCAATATAGGTATTATCGTTGTTGCGCTGATAAATTTTAGGTTTTGACTGAAGTTTCCACCTGTGCTCATTTTTAGGAATTAGATCGTATCCCCAACTGAGATTAATTGGCTGTACTCGAAGCTGCATTTCCGCTGTCCACAACTTTAGATTGGATGGTGATGTTTTGATGATAGCTTGAATTCTCCAGTCAGATGGCCCAGGTACAATACCAGAATTATCATGATAAACGATGTGAAACTCGGTAGTCTCGATCGGGGTAGGCAATTTGAGATATTTAGTGATAAATTCGATTTTCTGTCGATCAGAATTCAGTTTTGAGCTGTAAGTATCTGTTGTCAGTGACGATTCAGAGCAGCCAGCTACAGCTAAACTAGTGAGCAAAATTATTAATTTATTTGTAATTCCAAAAATCATTCCAAAATTCATTTGGGATAAACATTAATTATTAGTCCTGACCACTTACCATCCATTTCAGAATACCGAGAATACGTTCAACTGGGGTAACTTGATACTCAGTCAGATCAATTGTTAGATCCTGATTCTCAAGCTTGAGAAACTGCCACAACTTTCCACTGGTAACACAGCCATAGACAACCGGAATAGACTTATCTTCATGTGCATTAAAAATTTGAGCGGCAACCATTTCAGCAGCACATTGCCCTAAACCCACATCCAATTCTCCTTTTTTTGCTATGTCCTGCGGACAGGCTGCGCCAACAACTAACATTACAATCGGAGCCTGAATTATAGATGAAATCGTAGATTTACTTAATAGAAAATCGCAAAAGCCATTTAAACCACGTTCTCTATCAACGTTAAATTCTTCGCCTTAAAATAATTGGACTCGGTTGTCAGCCAACCGTAACAACTCAACTAGGATTGGGCTAACTAGCAACTCTGACTTTGCTTTTTCAGATTTTGCTTTCCGAGCCAGAGGCAAATATTGTTCAAAAATATTTAGGAACTCTGACTTTGGTGATATTGACGGTATAGATTCACAAAAAGATGACTCGATTAAATTCAAGTCAAATTGACCTATTGTATCTTGAAGAGAAAAGTTATTGTAAGCCATGACATTTAATCACTATAAGTTTACATCATGTTTTTCCAGATCGATGGCAATCCCACATCCATTTCCCCACAGGGGGCTTGCTCCCGTTCCAGGCATAGTGCCACCATTCAGTATTAATGTGACGCAGCCCAACTGATGCCATTGTGGTTTTCAAGAGCGATCGATTCTTCAATATTTCCGATGATAATTCTAGATAAGTATGATAAGATTTGGGGCTGAATTCATCGAATGCGGTGCCCATATCTAGCGGTTTGCCATTATTATCTAAAATCGTTAGATCTACCGCAATCCCCCGATTGTGATCCGATCCTTTTTTTGGATTTGCCACATATCGCTCATCGGGTTTGATTGCCCACATTTTTTGTTGGATTGGCTGGGGGCGATAGCAATCAAAC
>JANOPX010000261.1:0-3140 GCA_031422115.1 Chamaesiphon sp. VAR_4_metabat_408
TTTCGTCCCAGTCCAGATGCTGTGTACGAGTATATCGATCCGTTATTTACGGATGTTGTGGATTGGAAGCTGATTCAGACCCATTGGCAGGATTTACTTCGGGTAACTTTGTCGATTCAGGCGGGTAAGTTAATGCCTTCAGTGTCCGCAAAGGACAATTATCGGACATTAGGTATTGATTAGGTAAGATTGGAGTACTGGGATCGATCGTGATATAATATTGAGACGTACATATCAATTGCCATAACCGCTAGGAGGCTTTATGACAGTCGCTAAGGATCATCCAAACACCCAGCCGTTACTCATCGATATCAGTAATACTGCCCTCCATTCAATTGAACAGTTGGAGCTATTGCGGAATGGAAATCCCGATCTCACGCTGGAATTGACCGAGGAGGGAAAACTCAGTGTGATGTCACCAAAAATACGTGGCAATGGGACAGAGCAAACGTTAACAGCTACGACGGAAGTATCGACACTGGAAGATGAGCCGATTTCTCACCCAACATCTTCAGGACAATATAGCTCAGTGGAAATGACGGCGGAAGAAACTGCTCGGAGAGTTGCGATGGTAGAACGTCGGATAGAACGCGAACGTCAAGAATGGGATAGTTTAACTCCAGCACAAAAAGCGGAACACGATCGACAATTTGATGAGTTGTACAAGTCCCTCGCAGAGTCGCGAAAATAGTTTTTAAATGATTGTTTTTCTAGATACTAACATTCTTGGATTAATTTGCAATAAGAATATCTCATTCGATGAATGTCAACAATGCAAGAAATGGTTTGATACTCTATTTCTTAGAGGTGTTCGTATTGTTACCTCGGATCTTTGTCACTATGAGGTGATGAGAGGTTTAATCGGTTCCTCAATTAGGTCGAATGAAGCTGCTCCAGGGATTAAATCGTTGGAATTGTTAAAGGTAGATGGATTTC
Source organism: Chamaesiphon sp. VAR_4_metabat_408 (assembly GCA_031422115.1). GTDB lineage: Bacteria > Cyanobacteriota > Cyanobacteriia > Cyanobacteriales > Chamaesiphonaceae > Chamaesiphon. The sequence continues at coordinate 937 of JANOPX010000261.1, forward strand.
TAGAATTTCTACCTGTTTCTACAGAGGCTTTAGATTTAGCTGCTAATCTTTGGGCTAGAGCATTTACAAGTGGGCAGACTACTAGAGATGAAAAAGATATTGATATTGACATTATTATTTCTGCTCAGTACCAACTACTTAGAGATGAGTTTCCAGGGCAGCAAGTTATTATGGCGACAACTAATTTAAAACATCTCTCAATATTTTGTGATGCTGCTAATTGGAGAGATATTAAAATCTAAGTCTAATTAATTAGTGGAATATTTAATATTGATTCAGTTTGGATTTAATTAGAATTTAGTGAATAGTATGAATATCGGCGAACAAGATTTACTAGATCAACTCGAAGTATGTTGCCCAGTTTGTGGTAGCAATAGTTTCGGGACTGATGAAACAAATACAGTTAGTTGTAATGAGTGCGACTATTCAGAGCCAGAACATGAGCCAGAGTAATCGTTCTGAGGTTTGGAAGGATCGTGCCCACTAAAGTCCCCCACAATTGCTTTCAATGCTCCAAGGTCGGTAATGATGACGCTAAGTTAAAGTCTTGCTGGGACAGTAAGCTTTGCCCTGCTAGACGGCATTATCACCGCAATCGGGGCAAGTTGTCGCTAGAACGCAAGGCGAAGCGATTGGGTGCGAGTAATATCGTTGAGATTGCGGTTAACATTCCGACGGGATTCGCTGCTAGTGTGATTTTCTATCGAGAACGGCAAGATGCGCCAGTACATGCAATTGCTGCTGAGGTATGGCAGAGCGATAAGGGGAAGGTGTTGATGGTACAGCCGATGCACTGTTTGGGTTTGTCTCCGGCTCAAGTGGTGGAGGTGATGGTGGAGATTTTAAAGGCTTGTTCTGGTGAGTTGGGGGTAGAAATTACTAAGTTTGCTAATAAGGTGGAGATGCATCCATCTCAGTGTCCAATATTGGATTGTCCTCGATGCCACAACAATTAGAGCTAGATTTGTGGCAGATTCTGGCGGTTGCTCAAACCGAACCAGCAACAGTCGAATTTATTGAGCTGTGCGGTCATTTGGATGGGTTGAATCTGGTTGATGGGGCACGGGCAGTTGGGGAGATTGCGGAGATTTATCGAGTTCGAGCGGAGACAATTTTAACTGAGATTGCTGCGGCTTATTTACCAGTTAAAGAGCCGATTGTACCTGATGAGTTATGGGCGCATCTGTATCGTTCTACTTTTATTTTGCGGGATGAGCATCTGTATTTAGAAGTGGAGCATGACTATCCAACAGAGCGACAGTCGGTGATTAAGTTAGGGGTGGAGGCGGATGAGGTGGCTGCTGAAGCGATGATTCAAGCAGTGATGGGGAATGCTCATGGGGAGGAAATCGAGCTATGGGCGAGTCGGATTCGGGAGGTGATGGCTGACGGTGGAAAGATGCTGTTGGTGGAACTTCAACAGAGATCGGGTCTAAATCTGGTGGATTTATGGTTGGGTTTGTTGTTGGGGGATACTGGCTGTTCAATCCGTCGTCAATTGGACTGTGAGATTGATTTTAATGTCGATTTTTACGATCGAGCAGGGATTTGGATTGTTGAACTATTAAAAGAAGAAAAAGATTGTAAGGCTTATGAAATATCGGATTAAAGTGGAATAAATAACTGTCTAAATTGGTGATTTCTAACTGCAATCGATAGCAATGGTACTAATGATAATTGTCGATCGACAGACTTGGGTTTTCGCTTAATCCGAGATCGTTTAACTTTCAACGGTAAAGATAATTGTCCTGGCGTAATATTACCCCGCCGTTGTTGATGGCAAGTGATATGACAGGGCGAACAAAGGCATCCCAAATTGGACCAATGATTATCGCTAGGATCTCGATTCCAATGATGAACTTGAAGGCTAATTTTCTGGCGTTGAGAGCGATCGATCTTGACAAATCGCTTTCCTGGCGGCAATCCATAACGACCGCATAATTCACAGCGGTAGTTGGCTGCGGCTTTAACTTGATTGCTAATTTCAACCCAGTTATCAGAGTAGCGAGAATCAGATTTCACAAAGCTTGTAGAACTCGATCGTACCTGGGTATTTTAGCATTGGGGACTTCCCAAAAATAGATAGTGCCGAGAGAGTAAAATAGGTAAAGAATCTAGACAAGAGGGAGATCATAGCAATGTTAGAACTCACAGAGGGAATCAAAGCATTATTGAGAGAGACAGCCCAGCGGTTGAAAGGTCAT
>JANOPX010000262.1:0-7548 GCA_031422115.1 Chamaesiphon sp. VAR_4_metabat_408
GGGGATTTCGAGTCAAAATCGTAATTTGATGTCCCTGTGTCTGGAGTTGTTCGACTAAGCGACTTCCCACAAATCCAGTAGCTCCCTCTCATTAAAACTTCGCGCTCTTCGCGGTACCCACCAAAAACCCCGCCCAAATACTAGAAAACCCTCCGCGCCCTTCGCGTTAAAAAGAGACTGGGGAGAGAGGGAGACTGGGAAGACGAGGAGATTACGTGTACAAGAGGCTGTAGAAGTGCGAGAATCGGAGAGAGTAAGTATCAAATGTAAATCGAGCATGAAGATTGCGATCGCGGGAGCTACTGGATTTGTGGGAAGTCGCTTAGTCGAACAACTCCAGACACAGGGACATCAAATTACGATTTTGACTCGAAATCCCCAACAGGCGAGTAGCCGTTTTCCCCAAGCGCAAGTAGTCGGCTACAACCCTTTCAAATCTGGAGAGTGGCAAAAATCTATTTCGGGTTGTGATGCAGTTGTCAATCTAGCTGGGGAACCCATCGCCGAAAAACGGTGGACTCCCGCCCAAAAACAGTTAATCTTGGAAAGTCGGCAACTCGGCACTGAAAAAATAGTCGAAGCGATTGCACTAGCTGAAGTTAAACCCCAAGTCTTGGTAAATGCCTCGGCGATCGGTTACTATGGCACCAGCGAAACCGCCAAATTTGATGAAACTAGCCAAGCTGGTAAAGATTTTCTCGCAGAAGTCTGCACCACATGGGAAAAAACCGCAGCTTCAGTTACCGCCTCCGGTACCCGTTCCGTTATCCTCCGCTTGGGAATCGTCCTCGGCGAAAAGGGTGGAGCCTTGGGCAAGATGCTAGCACCCTTCAGTGCATTTGTTGGTGGGCCGATCGGCAGTGGGAAACAATGGTTCTCATGGATTCACCGCGATGATGTCGTGAAATCGATCCAAATGGCGATTGAAAATCCCCAAATGGAAGGTGTCTATAATGCCACCGCTCCCAACCCTGTAACCATGAATGAATTTACCCAAACCCTCGGCGCAGTAATGAATCGCCCCTCCTGGCTCCCAGTTCCCGATTTTGCCCTCGAAGCTCTCCTCGGCGAAGGCGCAATCGTCGTCCTCCAAGGGCAACAAGTCCTTCCTACCCGCACTTTAGCCCAAGGATTTGTCTTTGACTACCCCACTCTCAAGCCTGCTCTCACCGCAATCTTGAAGGGATAGGGGATTTTGGATTTTGGATTTTGGATTTTGGATTTTGGATTTTGGATTTTGCGGATGCGTGAACTGTTCGGGTTCCCACGGCTCGGGTGACCCGAGACGACGACAGTGGAACGCACCAAGCGGATTTAAAGATTGAAACGCCCTCTATATTACTGGTGAGGAGGGCGGGTTTGAACGAATCCTTAGTAACAGCGTCATCAATCCCATAAACAAAGCCCCTACAGACCCCTCCTACCCTCCTACCCTCCCACCCTCCTACCCTCCTACCCTCCTACCCTCCTACCCTCCACCCTTCCGGGTATTATAAATACATAGTCTTCCAGTGTAAGAATGGATAATTTTCGCCAAGCTGCTGTCGATCGGAAGTTTTTGATTACGGCTGAAGTTGCTCCGCCCAAGGGTGGAGATGTCGCTCATATGGTGCAGATGGCGAGTAGCCTCAAAGGTCGAGTACATGCTGTAAATATTACCGATGGGAGTCGGGCGGTGATGCGGATGTCGCCGCTCGCAGCATCGGTGATTTTGATGAAACATGGCATCGAACCAATTTGTCAATTTGCCTGCCGCGATCGCAATCGGATCGGTCTTCAGGGGGACTTATTGGGTGCCCATGCCCTCGGTATTCAGACAGTATTAGCACTGACGGGAGATCCGATGACAGCAGGAGATTATCCCAAGGCTAAGGCGGTATTCGATCTCGAATCAGTCAGATTGCTCGCGCTGATAGACAAGCTCAATCATGGTGTGGATGGCAATGACAAACCGCTACCCGATGGTGCGACAACCCTATTTGCTGGAGCGGCTGTAGATCCTCAATCCAAGAGCTGGTCGGGGTTACAGAGTAGATTCGATCGCAAAGTTGCCAATGGTGCCCAATTTTTTCAGAGTCAATTAATTTCGGACTTCGATGTGCTGGAGAAATTCATGGACAAAATCGCCAGCAATTATGACAAACCGATTCTCGCCGGAATTTTCTTGCTCAAGTCTGCCAAAAATGCTGAATTTATCAACCGAAATGTGCCTGGGGTCGATATCCCCCAACACACGATCGATCGATTGGCAAGAGCCACGGAACCCCTATTAGAGGGGATCGCAATTGCTGCCGAACAAGTCAAGTTAGCCAGCCAATTGTGTCAGGGTGTCCATCTGATGGCGGTGAAGCGAGAAGATTTAATTCCCCAGATTCTCGATTTGGCAGGGATTCCACCGCTAAATCCTGCTAAAGTTTAGTATTCCACAATCGATACATTTGACGGGTATGAATCAGTCATAAGATCGGCTACAATCATTTTCAACTAGCCATGTGGCGGTCGGGTAACTAAGTTATAGATATAAATATGCGAATTTTGGTAACAGGTGGAGCGGGTTTCCTTGGTTCCCATTTAATCGATCGATTGATGAAGAATGGGGATGATGTGATTTGTTTAGACAACTTATATACAGGAAATAAACAAAATATCCTCCAATGGTTCGATCGACCAAACTTTGAATTCATTCGTCATGATATCACCGAACCAATTAGATTAGAAGTAGACCAGGTTTACCATTTGGCTTGTCCGGCTTCTCCCGTACATTACCAGTTCAATCCAATCAAAACGATCAAGACTAGCGTACTTGGTACGATGAATATGTTGGGATTGGCAAAACGAGTCAAAGCCAGGTTTTTCCTAGCTTCAACTAGTGAAGTATACGGCGATCCAGATATTCACCCCCAGCGAGAAGACTACTGGGGAAATGTCAATCCGATCGGCATCAGAGCTTGTTATGATGAGGGCAAACGGATCGCCGAAACTCTAACATATGACTATCATCGTCAGCATGGTTTGGAAGTAAGAGTCGTACGGATATTCAATACCTATGGTCCCAGAATGTTGGAAAATGACGGGCGAGTAGTCAGCAATTTTATCGCCCAAGCTTTACAGGGAAACCCGCTCACTATTTATGGCGATGGTACTCAAACTAGAAGTTTTTGTTATGTGTCCGATCTGATTTCAGGATTTGTCAAATTGATGAATAGTGACTATCCCTATCCAGTCAATATCGGCAATCCAGGCGAATATACGATCGCCCAACTAGCTTCGACGATTCAAGAGATGATTAATCCAGAGTCGAAAGTGATTTTCCAACCATTGCCTTCAGACGATCCTCGTCGTCGTCGCCCAGATATTACCAAAGCACAAAGCCTCTTAAATTGGGAACCAACCATCGATCTAAATGAAGGCTTGAAGTCAACCATTGATTATTTTCAACAGCGGAGACAAGCAGTTGAAGCTTTGAATCAACAATAGAGATAGCCTAATTCAACTCCTCCGCAAATCTCGATCGAAAATGGAGTGGAGGAGAGCCATCAGGGGAAAACTAAGACAATAGTTAATAATTAGTAGAGGTTTGTGCTTGTGCGTGTTTGTGTAATTGGGACTGGTTATGTGGGTTTGGTAACGGGTGTCTGTCTAGCCAAAATTGGCCATGAAGTCGTCTGTATCGATAATAATGAAGAGAAAGTCAAAATCATGCAGTCTGGGGTATCCCCCATCTTTGAGCCAGGTTTGTCAGAATTGATGGCGGAAGCGATCGCCAATGGTAAAATTCAGTTTTCTACAGATCTCGGGATGGGTGTAAAACATGGCGAGATTTTATTCATCGCTGTTGGTACCCCACCGCTCCCAAATGGCTCCAGCGACACCCGTTTTGTCGAAGCAGTAGCCAAAGGCATTGGCGCGCATCTCAATGGCGGTTATAAGGTTATCGTCAATAAGTCTACAGTACCGATCGGCTCCGGCGATTGGGTCAAAATGCTGGTGATAGATGGAGTCGCTCAACGCAGCAAGCAACCCGCTCTAGTTGGCTCCGCTGCTCCAAGAGATCGAAGTCAAATTGAGCACAGTGAAAGTGTTCGATTCGATGTCGTGAGTAATCCTGAATTTCTCCGTGAAGGTTCGGCAGTTTATGATACATTCAATCCCGATCGCATCGTCTTGGGTAGTAGTAGTCACGATGCGATCGAATTGATGCAAAAATTATACGCGCCGATCGTCAATCGAGAATATGCCGAAGATAAACAACAGCCGCCAGTGCCAGTATTAACAACGGATCTAGGTTCGGCAGAGATGATTAAATATGCCGCTAACGCATTTTTAGCGACTAAGATTAGCTTTATCAATGAAGTTGCCAATATCTGCGATCGAGTCGGTGCAGATATCACCCAAGTAGCCAAAGGAATCGGCTTGGATTCACGCATTGGTAGTAAATTTCTCAATGCTGGAATTGGTTGGGGTGGCTCTTGCTTTCCCAAAGATGTTTCAGCATTATTGAATACTGCTGAAGACTATGGTTATGATGCAGAATTACTCAAAGCGACGATCGTTGTCAATCAACGTCAACGCTTAATTGTCATCGACAAATTGCAGCATGTATTGAAGATTCTCAAAGGCAAAACTATCGGCTTACTGGGACTAACTTTCAAACCAGATACCGATGATATGCGCGATGCACCAGCTCTAGATTTGATTCGAGAATTGAATCGATTGGGTGCCAAAGTCAAAGCATACGATCCCTTAATATCCAAAGAAATTGACGTGAAAATTGAGGGAGTATCGATCGAGCCAGATCTCAATTCATTAGCAGATGGCTGTGATGCTTTAGTATTAGTCACCGAATGGGAAGACTTCAAACATATCCAGTATCAAGAAATCGGCGCACTGATGAAAGCCAAAATAATCGTAGATGGACGCAACTTTCTAGATGCAGAATTGTTGAGTTCCAGCGACTTTCAATATATCGGCATGGGGCGGTAAAGATCCACTATCTACAGCAATCTCGGTACCTAATTTATCCCACAGCTACTCGATCGATATTACCTAAGAGGGTGTTTGAAAAATTATTTTTAATACGCATACCCTAGAAGACCCCCCCAACCCCCCCTTGCCAAGGGGTAGCTCTTGCTCCCTCCTCTTGGCAAGGGGAGGGCTGGGGAGGGGTAAACAACCTACGCAGCAATTCAAATAACTTGTCGTTTAAGGCTTGCTCGGAGGGATCGCCTAGAACCTACGGGTAACAAAACTGACTTTTCAAACAGCCTCTAATAGTCTAGAATCATTGTGGAATTTTTAGGGGATAATGGATTTGGAAGCTCTGCTTCTGGGGCTAGGGTAAATTTAGAAACTTTTTTGCCAATAGAGGACAGTTTATGACAGCCATCCAAATTCCTCAGTTTAACCCTTTGCCCCCAATTACATGGGAAAAACTACCGACTGACTTTATCTTACCCGACGAACCTGTGGAAAGTAGTCTTCAACCCTTATTGGCAGCAGCTTTACGCGAATCATTAGAATTGGCGGGGTTAATCCTCCAATCTAGTCTCATCGCCTCAAATTTTGGGATTTGTGCCAAGGTAGGATCCCAAACAATCGTCAAAGCTCCCGATTGGGTATATGTACCATCTACTCAACCACTCCCAGAAGGAGAAGTTCGCCGGAGTTATACCCCTCAGCTAGAAGGCGATATCCCCGCCATCGTCATGGAATTTATCTCCGAAACTGAAGGGAGTGAGTATTCAATCAATCCTCACTATCCCTATGGCAAATGGTATTTTTACGAACGCATTTTACAAGTTCCCATATATGCCATCTTTCATCCCAAAACAGGGGAACTAGATGTTTATCGATTGGCTGGTGACAAGTACGATCTATTGTTGCCAAATAATGACAATCTCTACTGGCTTGAAGAAATCGGCTTGTTTTTGGGTGTATGGCTCGGAAAGAAAGCCGAAACGACGGCTAATTGGCTCCGCTGGTGGGATAGTGATGGAAATCTCTTGTTGTGGGGTAGCGAAAGGCTGGAGCAGGAGCGTCAACTTATTGAGCAGGAGCGTCAACGTGCCGAGCAGGAGCGTCAACGTGCCGAGAAAGCTGAAATAGCCCTAGAACAAGAAAAAAGCTCCAGTCAGCGGCTAGCGCAAAAATTGAGGGAGTTGGGGATAGATCCTAATACAATTGAAGGGTAGACATCGATCTCGATCTAGTTTCACGATCGACAATTCTAAATCCTATTCCTTATTCCCTGACTTTTGCAGGAAGTCTAATGACCGAAATTATAAGTCCAGATGAGTGGTCTCGAGAGCATTGGCAAGAATTGAAGGAGTATGTCGGTGAGTGGATTGCTTATTCTAAAGATGGGGTAATCTCTCACGATCGAGACTATCTCGCAATGATCGATCGAGTTAAATTAGATCCACTCGAATATATCATCGAGCGAGTTTATGAAAACGAGTTTGTCGAGCCAATTAAATTTTATCCAGTCAGATTTAGAACTGTTCGAGCTAGTAATTGGCAGCCTAAATATCTAGTCACACTCAGTCATAAAGATACTCGACAACTAAAAATCCTAGTTGATTCGGGGGCTGATTTCTGTCTGATGCCCAAGCAGTTAGGCATGGATTTGGGCTATGGGGTAGGCATAGAGGAGGTAATGTCTAAAGCTGAAGGAGTTGGCGGAGAGGTAGACTATGTACTAAGAAAAGTAGAAGTATCGATCGACGATCACATTTTAACTGTCCCAATTGCTTGGTTACAAACTGACGATGCAATAGAGTGTTTATTAGGGCGGGAGGTAATTTTTGACAGATTCGATATTGAATTCAAACAACGCGATCGACAAATTATCTTTAAATATCGAGATGATTAGATGAGGTTTAGATCGATCTAATCGTTCAATAGTTCCAGTATCGATATTTTGCCTAGTCAATCGAGTTGTCATTTAGTCAAACATGAATGGGAGCGATCGGGAAGGAAATTGGGTCGATCGGTTATGGTGAATATAGTTTGGATCTCGATTCAGCTACCAACCATCGATATTGGCTGAAAATCTATAGAATCTTACCATTTTGGACTGCACGCAGTTGGAAACCAGCTTTGCGCCTCATCTGTTCGGGCTGTTAGGATAGTTTCCCAGGAAGGTACTCGATCGCCTAAATAATTAGATCGATCGAGTTAGCCAATAAATTGCGATAATTGGGAGTGGAGCCTGATGAGTAGATCGGTTCGCAGTTAATTTGGAGACATTGAGCGAGACATTGTGGGACTTTTGGGGGATAATGAGTATAGCTGCTTGGCTTTCTGGGCTGGCTTGGGGTTTTAAAATTTCATACTAAATCCGCTCTGTCTGATGCTGTGATTCGGGTTGAAAATCTTGGAAACAATCAATGATAGAAACTATTTTTTGGACTACTGAAGAAGTAGTCGCCGCAGGGGAAAAACTTTATGAGGAAAAAATTAAATCGGTGGTTGAAATCCCAAGTAATATTGGTAAAATGTTGACCCTGGATGTGGAAACTGGTGAGTACCGAATTGGTATTAATAGTG
>JANOPX010000263.1:0-16087 GCA_031422115.1 Chamaesiphon sp. VAR_4_metabat_408
ACGGCGTTGGTTGTGGTTGGGGCTTGGGTTTATCGTGCCCATGTCCGAGAGGGCACGATACACCCTAGCCCCTACTTTCGATCGTTCAAAGAATCCTCGTGCCACTGACGCGGATTATTCAGAATATAGGTTGCAATCCCCAGATAGTCAGCCTCACTACGAACAACGTGCTCGTAGTAATTTCGTTGCCACACCGGACACTGCGGAGAATCTCGCAATATGTTCACCTGCTTTGTCACAGCAGCCTTGTACCCTCTGACGATCGTCGGGATTGTATTCGATGTTGGTTTACCGAATTTTTCGATGGGGGGATGGGATGCGTCATCATCTATGCGATCGGTTGTGTCGCCGTCATCATCATTGCGATCGGGGATGGTAGGGGCACGATGCACCCTAGCCCCTACCGTGCGTGCCATTGGCGACATCCCGATCGTCCCCACCGTCGATGGTAAGGGCACGATGCACCCTAGCCCCTACCGTGCGTGCCCCTACCATGCGTGCCCCTACCATGCGTGCCCCCACCATGCGGTAATATGTAGTGGGTTATAATTATTCGATCGATGGAATCTACTCCGCTCCAGCCTGATGTCGTACTCGCAGCCCAAGGACTTACCCGCCGATTTGGGGGACTTGTGGCGGTAAATGAAGTTTCTTTCGCCGTGACAAAGGGGGAAATCTTTGGTTTAATTGGGCCTAATGGGGCGGGTAAAACTACCACATTTAATCTGATGACGGGACTGATTCCGGCATCTAGTGGGCAGATGTTGCATCAGGGTACGGATATTTCGCGGTTACGTCCATTTCAAATCGCTCAACGGGGGATTGCGCGGACATTTCAGAATATTCGCCTGTTTGGTAATCTATCCCTATTGGAGAATGTGACGATCGCCCATCATATTCAGACCAAAAGCGGACTATTTCAGGGTATCTTCAATTTACCACCCACACCAGCCGAAGAACGGGACATACGCGATCGATCGCACGATCTACTCACTTTAGTCGGTTTAGCCGATCGAGCCAGCAGCTTGGCGAATAACCTTGCCTACGGCGATCGTCGTCGATTGGAAATTGCCCGCGCCCTAGCTCTAAAACCGCAGATTTTGCTACTCGACGAACCTGCGGCGGGGATGAATCCTAGCGAGAAGGGACAATTGAGCGACTTTATTCGTCAAATTCGATCGCAATTTGACCTCACCATATTATTAATCGAACACCATGTACCGCTAGTAATGGGTTTGTGCGATCGCATTGCCGTGTTAGATTTTGGACAGTTGATCGCACTCGGAAATCCTGAAGCTGTGCGGAACGATCCTGCTGTAATTGAAGCTTATTTAGGCTGTGAGTAATAAGTAATAAGTAATAAGTAATAAGTAATAAGTAATAAGTAATTTAGTAGGGTAGAAGGAAACTATGTCGATCGCCGCAAAATCTATATCGCCTATTCTGGAAGTTAAGGATCTCAGTGTCAATTATGGTGGGATTCAGGCTCTCCAAAATCTAGATCTAATTGTTAATGCGGGGGAAGTTGTTACGCTCATCGGGTCGAATGGAGCGGGCAAAAGTACCACGCTTCGGGCTATTTCGCGCATTGTCAAACCTTTGAGCGGACAGATTATTTATAATGGAAAAGAGATTACTCGTTATTCGGCTCATGAGATTGTCAAGCTGGGTATCGCTCATAGTCCAGAGGGTAGAAGGGTATTAGCCAAACAAACCGTGTTGGATAATTTGGCATTGGGAGCCTATTGTCGCCACGATCGACTTGGCATTAAGTCCGATTTAGAATTACAATTTCTGCAATTTCCTAGATTAGCAGAAAGACGCAATCAATTATCAGGTACTCTCAGCGGTGGCGAACAACAAATGCTGGCAATTGCCCGCGCATTGATGAGTCGTCCCAAGCTATTATTATTAGATGAACCGAGTCTGGGTTTGGCACCATCGATCGTCCGCGAAATCTTTGGCATTATCAAAAATCTGCGGGAACTAGGGGTGACGATTCTATTAGTCGAACAAAATGCTAATTTAGCTCTCCAAATTGCCGATCGCGGTTATGTGCTAGAAGCGGGACAAATTACCCTCTCAGGGCGTGCGAGCGATCTCTTGGAAGACGATCGCGTTCGACTCGCTTATTTGGGCTAGACAGGGCTATTTTGGAGGCTCCACAATAGTTTAATTTTACGATACTATTCCCGACCATTGAACTTTTTTTAGTTTCTCGCGACGATAGGAGAAAAAGTTTTCTGGTTCTTGAAAAGTGCAGTGGGGGGCGATCGAAATTTGCTCTGGATTGATGCCCAATTGTTCGAGTTGGAGTTGATTGACTCGACGCACATCTAGCCGCACTCTCCCTGCTTGCTCGTCTGGCAATAGGGGTGAATTGGGAATTGCTTGTAGAGTGGCAATTGCGGCGGAATCTTCCGTAGAGAGATCGCTGGGTGCAATTGACTTGCATACTTCCAAACCGACTTGAGTAGTGACTTGATAAACTTTTCCATCGATCGCAGGCCCGATCGCCACAATGATATCATTGAGACTACCACCTTGAGCTAATAGACGTTCTACCGCACGGGGCACGATTTTCAGAGAGGTACCGCGCCAGCCAGCATGTACGGCGGCGACATTCCCCGTGTGGCGATTTGCTAGCAAAACGGGGCTACAATCGGCACTCGCTACCCAGACGGCTTGGAGGCTCTCCTCGGTTAAGATCCCGTCGCCTAATGCGTAGCCTGTTTCTACTTCTGTTTCGGCGGTGCTAGCGATTTCGCTGGGGGTGAGTACGATATTGCCATGTATCTGTTTGAGTCGAGAGGTGCTCGCTGTCTCGGCTAATACGGGGGTTAGTTCCTGGGGTTCGCGGGGTGCAAAATGACAGGTAAAGAAACCATGTTGCCAATCAGCGAGTAAATCGCAGGTTAAATAGGGTAATTCCGACGAAGTTTGCCATTTCCACATAAATTAACGATCGATAGTTATTTACCTACATGCTAAACATATCATTACTTCAGGCGATTGAGATTGTTGGTTTGAGCAGTACGACGATTTATCATTATATCGCCAGTAGTCGCGAAGCCAAATCTCTACCCCCACCAGGTAAGTTAGTGACTACTACTGATGGTAAAACTAGACACTTATATATTCAAGGCGATGGTGAGATAACTGTCGTTGTCGATAGTAGTTTGGGTGGAGTTGAGGGATATCTATTAATTAACGAACTAGCGAAATTAACTAGAGTCTGTGTATACGATCGATCTGGCTATGGCTGGAGTCAGATGTCTTCAAAACCCCGCACGAGTCAGCAAGTTGTCAATGAGCTACATGAGTTATTGACTGAGGCGCAGATTTTGCCCCCATACATTTTAGTCGGTGATTCGTTTGGTAGTTATAATATGCGACTGTACGCTCATCAGTTTCCTGATGAGGTAGTTGGATTGGTGCTGACTGATGGTTTGCATGAAAATGGAATGCTATCTTTGCCTTGGAGTATGGGACTATTGAAGTCATTCTTTACGTTTAGCTTTGGCTTTGTATCGATCGGTGCAGCATTAGGAGTGGTGAGATTCTTTGGCACAATCGGAGCTTTTGAGTTAATCAAACCAGAATTAAAACAGTTTCCGCCAATCTCTCTCAAATATGTCAAAAGGTCTTTCTATTCTCACCGTCACTGGCTGACGATGGCGCGAGAAATGTGGGGTTTAGATACTAGTGCCAGACAGTTAAAAGTGGCAGATAATTTAGGCGATCTGCCGATAATTAGTATCAAGTCAGAAACTTTTTTACGACCACTATTGGGGCTAAATTTATTATCATTGCCAGCAGCCGATCGAGTACGCGATCGAATGCACAACGATCTACTAAACTTATCTACCAACTGTCTCCAAGTATTCGCCTCTGATAGCAGTCATTTTGTCTGGATTGACGAACCAAATCTCATCGTTAATGCTGTTGGTACTTTACTATCTAAGTTAAGTGTCGATCGATAGGTGTGCGGGTTCCCGCGACAATTGGACGATTCTGTCCTATAATAAGTAGACTAGTAAAAGCGTTCTATACAAAAATTCGCGATGGCTTCACCCACTCTGACAATTTCTGGGAAGGTTTTAGGCAAAAGTCAAAATCTGTTTACAAGCTGGGAGATGGCTCTACCTGAAGATCGAACTACTGTCTTGTTGGCAGAGCTGCTGGCGGAGATTGTCAAAGCAGAAATTCGGGCGTTTCGCGACAGACAATCTCAGCGGCGATTGACAAAAGTATTAGGTTTGGTGGAAATTGAGGCGGGGGTTGCTCTGGGCAAAATTGATAGTGGTGGGAGCGAACTCGAACAGGTGGTGGATGAGCTGGGGGCGATCGAGAATGCCCTCCAAGCCTACAAGGATGGGTTTTATCTGGTATTTATCGATGATGAGCAGCAGGAGGACTTGGAGGCAAATGTGGCTCTTACTAATAGTTCCGAGCTTTTGTTTCTGCGATTGACTCCGTTGGTTGGTGGGTAGGTTGCGTAGAATGCCTACGATTGAAATCGTGGCTAATGTTGCAAAGTCCGCCTTCGCGGACTAGGGTATTTGATTTAGTCCGCGTAGGCGGACTTTGCATTCCGAGCGGCGGTTTCAACCGCTGAAGTCACAACCGAAATCAATATTTTTATGCTAAACCCCGAAATCGCCCAAGCTCGCCTCAAAGAATACCAAATCACCGATTGGCAACCCATTCGCCTTGCCAAACTAGCCAAATTACCAACGAAGTTAAGATCGATCGGATATGGCATTCTCGCCCACGATGAAACGGGTACCCCAGTCAAAATCGACTATTACAATCGATCGTCAATTATTGAAGATAATCTCAAGCATCTGAATGGATTAAAACCAGCGGAAAGATTGAAGATATTTGAAATTATTTTCCCCCAATTTGCCCCCATAGTTGAATCCGCTTGGCGGAGCTTTGAGACAAGTTGGACTTATCAAAATGGTTATAGTCGCAAATCTTTTCGCGTACCTGGAGCGACGAGTGATAAACAGCGATCGTGGTTGCAGTCGTTAATTATAGCGGTGAACAACTACGAGTCAGATTTGCCGTGGTTGGCGAGTTGGTGTTCTTACTTGGGCTATTACACTGACTGTTTGAGTTATCTATTCGCCGCTGCAATTAATATTGATGATGCGGTTGGCAAAGAGATCTACGAGATCCTAATTGCGTCGGCAAAGGGCGAACATGAAATCGGCGCGATGGGGCGGCATGTGGTGCGATCGCTCCTCCTCGCAAATCGTCCTGAAGGTTGGGAATTTGTCGAAAAGCTACTAATTGCCGCCCAACGACAAGAAGGGCTACGGCAATCGATTTTAGAGAGCGTAGATGAGGCTCACCCGATCGCCTTCCAGCGGATGCTGAAGCTGATTTTGGATGAGAATCTGATTCGGTTTGCAGCAACTTTGCGGGCGGTGGATGTCTGGTTTGGCTTCGATTTGGATGTGTTGCAGGAGAAGCAGGCGCGGGCGATTGTGGCGCAGGTGTTGGCGTTTTTGACTGATGATAAACAGCAGCAAGCGGGGTTGGTGAGTGATGCTCAGACGGTGTATTTGGCTTTGTGGTCGATCGGATTTACGAATGCTTTAATGGCGATCGAATCGGCAAAATTATTACTTCAAAACCCTGAAGCCAGTCATCGATTTGTGGCGGTTCATTTCTTGGCGCAACTGGCATTAGCTCCAGCAAATTTGGTAATTTTAAGTGCGATCGAAGATCCTGACGATCGAGTAGCATGGTTAGCATTGCGATCGATTAATAGTTGTAGTGGTGAATTGGTAATTGCTGCGCCGAATACATTCGATCGACTGGTAGCAATTTTCCCGCGATGGTCGCCGAAGCCTAAGCAATTAGCAAAACTGGTGTGGGATTGGATTTCTCTGGAGGCTTCACAAGCGCAATTGGTGGGGATTTTATCTAGCTATTTGGGTAAGCGATCGCCCAAATTGATGATTCCTTATCTCGGTATTTGTGATGCAAATTATCGGGCTAGTATTGTAGGGATGTTAACAAGGGTCGAACCAATCGATCGCGAAATTCGCCAGACATTATTAAACCTAACTGGGGATTCTAGCAGCTATGTGCGTCAGTTAGTAATGACGGCATTACAAAAATGCCAGATCGAACCAGATGAAGCTACCCATTTAATCGGTTTATTGACGCGCAAATCTAGCGATCTACGCCAGGGGATTTTAGGTTTATTAATTAAGCAACCGGATCTACATGCGATCGATTCCGCTCAAAAATTACTTGATGCTAAAGATATTTTACAACGGCAAGCTGGATTAGAACTATTAGCGGAATTGCTGAAGGTGAATCGATCTGCTGATGAATGCCAATTGATCGCCCAGAGCTATCAAACGAAGAAGGGTGATAAGCTAACCAATCCTGAAGTTCAACTCTTGGATCGAATTTCCGTGCGAGAAGTGCAACCAGCAACGTTGCGGGATGCTTTAGGTTTAGTTAATCTGAATGATTTATATGTGCCAGAACCAGTCACTTGTAACAATCCGATCGAACTAAATACATCTGCGGCAAAAAGTACTTTGCTAGCGATCGATGAGCTGATTCACAAACACAGTCAAACCCCAGTCCAAATCAAAGATTATTCCGGCGAGAATGTTGAATATCTGTTTGGTAATTTAGCTTGGCAATTTCCCTCGATCGATCCTCAACTATCTCGCGATGAAAATTTAGCCCGGTTGCCATTAGCGGATGTTTGGGAAAATTGGTACGATGGTAAAAGGTCGAAAGATGATGATGGCTTAGAACTAATTCGAGCAATCGCCCCGCGCTGTCAAACATCTGTCGAACGTTGGGGAAGTGAGTATACAGACAGAGATAATATTGAGACTTCCACATCTCCATTCGCCAATTTGCGACGCATTTTCTACAAATCTTTTGGTACGACTAAAGCCGAACTTCGCTACGCAGATTTAGTCACAGGAGTGATTCATTGGCTAATTTATCTACATCCCCATCCCCAACAAACCGAATTTTCAATTAATTATCTGACAACTTTAGTAACATCGATCGATCTAGCTGAATTAGAGACGGCAATTGCACTCGAACGACAAGCTCCCAACCAGGAAACTATCTGGACATTACAAAGCTTTGGGGATGATGTCAAAAACTTTGCCAGACCCCAAGGCGAAACTTCTAGCGCAGAGTTTCAACGCTGGTGGCAACTAATCAACTGGATTGATGGCAGCATTTGGTATCATTTTGCAGGTCATGGTGCAACCACACTTAGCGATGTATCAACGGCTCATCATCGTAAACTAGCTAGTAGTGCGGATATTATTTACTACTTATTAGGCGACAGATTTCGCCAAAATATCCCAGAAAATCCTAATGATGCTCAAATCCGATCGAGTTTTTACGATCTCAGCAATCTCACCGCACGTAAGGTAGACAAGCTCTATGCACCCGCCGTCGAAGCTGCAAATCTTTGTCGCGATCGCATTCTCGAAATAGAATGTCAACGAGGAGATCTACCCACAGCAGCAACGACAGCAGCGTTAGCTCTGGGATCGATCGAAGGTATTCCTACCGTCGTTAAACTATTGCAAAGCTTAGACACCACTGGTTTTAAGCGCAGCTACAACTGGGGGAATCAAAGTAAAGCTGGTACGATTAGCAAATTGATGAGTATTAGTTTCCCCGCCAGTGGTGAAACACCAGTTGAATTTGCCCGTCAAGTTCGCGCCGTCAAAATCAGTGATGAAAAGCTAATTCAACTGGCCTTTTTCGCGCCCCAATGGGTGAATTATATCCAACAAGCGATCGATCTCCCTGGCTTCGCCGATGGCGTATGGTGGATTCATGCCCATACCAAAGATAGTGCGATTTCTGGCGATGCGCGGGATATTTATCTAGCCCAAATTGGCGAACGCACACCGTTATCCGAACAAAGCCTAACCGATGGAGCCGTTGATGTGGAATGGTTCCAGCGAGTACATCAGACTTTAGGCGACGCAAATTGGAAAAAATTAGATGGTGCTGCCCAATATGCCTGTAGTGGAGCTGGGCACCAACGCGCCAAACTGTTTGCCAATGCGATGTTAGGGCAACTCGATCGAAAAGAACTAATCGATCGCATTGTCAAGAAACGCCACCAAGATTCCATCCGCGCCCTCGGTTTGTGCCCCCTCGACACAGGCAAAAAACGCGAACCAGATATTCTCAATCGCTACCAGCTCTATCAAGAATTTCTCCGCACCAGCAAACAATTTGGCTCCCAACGCCGCGCCAGCGAAAAACTCTGCATCGAAATCGGCATGGAAAACCTCGCCCGCACCGCCGGATTTGCCGACCCCCAACGCCTGCAATGGGCAATGGAAGCCGTCGCGATCGCCGATTTAGTCGAAAAACCTCAAATAATCACGATCGAAGAAACCACCATCGCCCTCAGCATCACCGCCCAAGGCACCCCCGAAGTCACCATCACCAAAGCCGGAAAAACCCTCAAAGCAGTCCCCGCCAAACTCAAGAAAAATCCCGATGTTGAGGCACTGATCGATCGCAAACAAGATATCGTCAAACAAGCCTCCCGAATGCGCCTCTCCCTCGAACAAGCAATGGATCGCGGCGATGCCTTCACCAGCGCAGAACTCCACCAACTCGCCCAGCATCCGGTTCTCGCCCCCATGCTGCGCCAACTCGTCCTCATCGCCGACACCCCCAACCCCAACATCGGCTACCTCAACCCCAACGGTACCGAACTAGTCAATCCCCACGGCAAGATCGACATCACCGCCGAGAAACTCCGCATCGCCCACCCCCACGATCTCCTCCTCACCAAAGAATGGCACCTCTGGCAACAGGAATGTTTCACCAGCGAACGCCAGCAGCCCTTCAAACAAGTCTTCCGCGAACTTTATATCCCCACCACAGGCGAACAGACTAAAACAGGCTCAAAACGCTACGAAGGCCATCAGGTGAATCCCCGCCAAGCGATCGCCCTATTCGGACAACGGGGCTGGCTCTCCTCCCTCGGCGAAGGCGTGCGCCGCACCTTCCACCGCGAAGGCATCATCGCCACCGTCTCCTTTGCCAACGGCTACTACACCCCCCTAGAAGTCGAAGGCTTGACGATCGACAGGCTTAACTTCTACCACCGCGACGACTCCAAATCCATCCCCCTCGCCGACATCCCCCCCCGCATCTTCAGCGAAGTCATGCGCGATCTCGATCTCGTCGTCAGCGTCGCCCACATCGGCGGCGTAGATCCCGAAGCCAGTGCCTCAACCGTAGAAATGCGATCGAGCATCCTCCGCGAAACCTGCCGCTTAATGAAGCGCAACAACGTCCAAATCCAAGGCAGCCACGCCCTAATTAAGGGCGAAATCGGCACCTATTCAGTACATCTAGGCAGCGCGATCGTCCATCGTCAACCAGGCGGCGCACTCTGTATTCTCCCCGTCAGTTCCCAACATCGCGGACGACTATTTCTACCCTTCGTCGATGACGATCCGAAGACGGCAGAAATCATGTCGAAAGTGTTGCTATTAGCGAAGGACAAGGAAATTCAAGATCCGACAATCTTGGAGCAGATTTTAGGATAGACAATTGATGTAGATTTGAGAGGACAGAGTAGGATGTTTATATTAATGCAAATATCCTACTCTGTCTTATTTTTTATTATTAATAGTAATGCTGAGAAATATGACAGTTACTGTCATTCCTGTTAGCCCTGTAAATAATCCCCCTGTAGTAAGTATATCACTTAATACTAAAATTAAAACTGCTACTAACCCGGCCATAGAACTCATCCTCATCTTTGTAAAATATCCTTGCCAATTTACAGCAATCCTGAATCAGGTGGTTTCAATTGGTATTTATTTATTCATGAATTGCATCACCATATCAGGACAAATTTCAAAAAAATTTATCTCGATTAGGCAGAGCCTAGGCTTCTCGAACGATTCGATGCTTGCTCGCAACAATAGAGTTTAGATCTGTAGGTTGGGTTGAAGAGTGAAACCCAACACACTCTACTCACGACCCCGATTTGGTCTGCAATCTACAAATCCGATCTCACTGTATTGGCTATGTGAAGACTCGATCGAACTAGTCATCTCAATTAGCCTCAACTGGAAAATCTATCTCGATGATTCGATGCTAGTCAGTAGGTTTTAAAAGTCTAGCTCTGTAGGTTGGGTTGAAGAATAAAACTCAACACACTCTACTCACGACCCCGATTTGGTTTACAATCCACAAAACCAATTGCCTCACTATCTAAATATCCGGCCAAAGCCATCTCAATCACCGCCTCAACTGGAAAATCTATCTCAGTCGATCTGTTGACAAACGCTACTCTAATTCGTTCTGGCAAATTTTCTAAAATCGCCTGAGCAGCAGTTGGAGTGAGTTGTTCTAATGTCTTCGATTGCATAGCTTTAACGCTCCATCGGAATCTTAACGTTATACGGTGGTTCTGTTGCCCTGAGTAAAATAGCCTCTAGCTCTAATAATAACCCTGGTTTTCCCCAGCGGTCGAGCCTTTCGATGGCAATCCTCACATCATTGGGTTGATAAAGATCGAGCCACGCCCAAGTAAATGACTTGTGACCCCCATTAAACCGCGTACTCAGATCGTTTGTCTTGCCCAAATACAAGAGTCCATCAGTGCGATGGCGAAT
The DNA here is from genome assembly GCA_031422115.1 of Chamaesiphon sp. VAR_4_metabat_408. Lineage (GTDB taxonomy): Bacteria > Cyanobacteriota > Cyanobacteriia > Cyanobacteriales > Chamaesiphonaceae > Chamaesiphon. Next base: position 10,665 of record JANOPX010000263.1, read on the forward strand.
TGCATAAATACCAGGCGCACGGGGTAAATGATTGAAAGTTCGATTTATCTCTTGACAAAGCTCAAACTCTGTAAACGCTAATCGATCTAATATTTCTCGCGCCTGTTGCTGTAAATCAGTCATTAAGCGGAATAGCTGCCTTGAATGGAGCGTCATAACGGGTGACAGAGCCTCGCAAAGATTTCCAGCGTTCATCCAGCGGCAAGTTTACCGAGCCTCGATCTGTTTCCTGAGAAACAACATCCTCCAGCACGATGATTTCTACAGATTTACCAGCACTAAACGGTATTCCCTTGAGAACGATCGTGCCATCTGCTGTCACAATCGATCGAATTTTGTAAGCATTCATAAATATTCAGATGGTTGAAACTGCCTTAGTACTATTCTACAGTCTACCAACCCAATAGCCTCACTATCTAAATATCTAGCCAAAGCCATCGAGGGTTCCCGCCTCAACTGAAAAATCTATCTTGATGATTCGATGCTAATCAGTAGGTTTTAAAAGTTGCCAAATCTTCTCATCGATTAGTGCCAAAATCTCTGGCTCTAATCGACCGATTTTCTTGACGATTCGCCGTCTGTCGATTGCCCGTAGCTGAAAAATCATCGCCACTGATGGTAGAGTCAATCCATTCAGTTCTGATGGCTGAACCTCCACCGTAAAAGCAAAGCGTGATGCTCCCACTGAAGACGTAAGCGGAATTACCATCAACATTGGTGACTGCTCGTCATCCGCTTGAACTGCAATTGCTGGGCGCGTCCCTTTTTCCTCTCGCTTGTCGGATTCAGGTAATGTGACTAATAAAATATCTCACCTAGCCATCTATACACCTTTGGTTGCTAGCATTGCTTCGATTTGCGCTTCGTCTTCATCACTGGCGGCTTCCCATCGATCGAATTCAGCATACAGTTCATCATCTTCATTAGCAGCATTAAGAATAGTCCAGACTTGCTCCAAGACTGATTCGGGTGCTTGTGGCAGCTTTTGATTGATTCGGTCGAGTAGAGTCAGCATGATATTAATATGCCATCCTTTGTGTTTGTCTAAGATCTATTTTAACCTATCGATCGATCTCAAGGCTATTCCCGCTGAGTTATACTGACAGTAAGACTTTAGACTGGTTTTCACATCTATGAATCTGACTCTAAAACCCGAACTAACAGAATTTATTCAGCAAGAAATCCTCACAGGTAAATATGCTAGCCCCGACGAAGCGATCGAAGCAGCACTAAACCTACTAAAATCTAAAAGTACTACCGACCAATTAGCCGCCGAACTCCGCGACAAAATAGATAGTGCAGCAGCTCAACTCGATCGAGGCGAAGGCTTAAACGGAAAAGATGTAATAGCAGGGCTGAGAGCCAAACTACAAGCAGCGAGAGAGGCTTCTGTAGATTGACTCAGTATCTTATCTCGCCAGATGCAGCTAGAGATCTAGACGAAATATCTGAATATTATGCGGTACACAATATCGAAGCTGGTGAAAAGCTGCTTGATGAATTTGAAGCTAGATGAAAATATTGGCTCTCCCCTAGCCATTTACACACCTTTGGTTGCTAGCATTGCTTCGATTTGAGCTTCATCTTCATCGCTAGCGGCTTCCCAACGCTCGAATTCAGCATACAGTTGTTCATCTTCATTAGCAGCATTAAGAATAGTCCAGACTTGCTCCAAGACTGATTCGGGTGCTTGTGGCAGCTTTTGATTGATTCGTTGGCGAAGCCCTTCGAGTCGAAGTTCGAGTAGAGTCAGCATGATATTAATAGCCATCCTTTGCTATTTGTCTAAGATCTATTTTAACCTATCGATTCTCTTATCAGAGAGGCTTTGCCAACGAGTTTTACGTAACGTCCCAATTTGGTTTGCAATCTACAAACCCGTTGGTGACTCTCTCACTTCGGAATTGCGATCGCCTTCATGACTTCATTAAAGTCACCTTCATTGACGAGGGGGATGAGTTGTTGTAAGTATGGTTGATAGCGAAATAGTTCGTAGCCGCGATCGAGCAGATATCGAGCGGCTTCCAGATTTATTCCATTACTAGTGTAGCTATTATAAATAATTGTGGGGGCAAATTTGCTCAGAATTTGTTCGCAGCCCAGGAGGATGGCTAATTCGTTTCCTTCGGTGGATATTTTGATGACTTCTACTCGATCGATCCCCATTTGTTCGACGAATGAATCTAAGGTAATGCAGGTGACTTCTTCTACTTCTGTTTCTGGAGAAAGTGGTTCGTTGAGGTTGGCGATATAGTTCAATTCGCTGCTAGAGTGCAATACTAGGTTACATTTACCATATCGATCGCTCACAGCTCGATCTATTACTTTGACATTCTCAATCTTGTTGATTAGACATGTCTGATTTAGACAATCAATTGATTCGGTAAAGGGTTCGATCGCATATACAATTCCATTCGCCCCGACTCTTTGAGCAGCACTAAAGGTATAAACTCCTACTCCCGCGCCCACATCAATTACTGTCATTCCTGGCTGAATATATTGCCGCCAAAATTCCAATTCTCGCTCGAACCAATCACCCTCGGCAAGCAAACATCTCGTCGTAGCACTTTGCAAACTAGCGACTACGGCGAGGGACAAATTGCGATCGAAGGGAATATAAGTAAATCTACTTTCTAAAGTTAATCCCGTCCACTTCCACGGTAATTTATCCAATCTTTGGCTACCATAATCTACGGCAATCTGTCGCCAATGATTGGCAGGATCGGGTTGCTCCAAATCTCGATAAGCCAGATACAATGATTGCAATACCACTGGATTGTCCAAGGCTAGTTCGCAAGCACGATGAAGATAAATTAATCCTTCTAACTCCTGATTGCCAATGCTATAAATACCCAAGCGGACATTAGGAAAAATCAGATCTGGCATCACTTGTGTCATCAGATGCAACAATCGCAATCCAGTCGGATTATCTAGAGCAATTTGGGTACGACACAATACCTCTGTCAATAGTAATAGAGCTTGCGTATAGCCATTATCAGTATTTAAGATTCGTTGGAGCTGTTCGCTTCTACCATTGGTAATATGGGCGCGAGTCAGCGGTGGAATATAAACTATCCCTGGCTCTATTTCTGTCTCGGTATAAGTAGGCTGGAGATTATTTATAAATGCACTAAAAGCAATTTGAGCTGCTTCGCTATAGTTGCCCAGCATACTATTTAGTAAGGCTAAATGGGCGGCACAAAGAGGATGTTTATTTAGTTCGACACCTGCTTGCACGGCATCAAAAGCAATTTCAGCATACAAACCATGTGTGAGCGCATTATCGCAATTTTCGGCGGCTACTAGAGCGGCTACTGCTAGATTATTCCACTCCAAAGCAGTCTGGGGATTCTCCCAATTACAATCATCTAAGACTTGACTGAGTTGACGAATTGCTGTCCCTGATATCTCGACTTTATCATGTTTGACATATTCTAAATAAGCATTTTTTGGGTCAAAATCGATCGCCATGTTGAGGGGAGGGGGGGACTGGGGGACTGGGGGACTGGGAGACTGGGAGAGGGGGAGAGGGGGAGAGGGGGAGACTGGGAGAGGGGGAGAGGGGGAGACTGGGAGACTGGGAGAGGGGGAGACTGGGAGCAATCCAATATTGAATGTCAATCCAAAATCCAAAATCCTGCTTGGTGTGCTCCACTGTCGGGGAACCCGAACACTCCCTTACATCCGCAAAATCCAAAATCCAAAATCCAAAATACTATGAGATCGTTGAAAAAATTAAAGCATCAAAATTAGACCATGCTTTTTTCGTTGGCGCAGCCTTTTTGTGGGTGAATCGAGCTAGTGGAAGTTAAAATTTATATATTAATTTAATTAGCGTCAACTGATTTGAGTCGTTGGCGTAGCCTCTGGCTTGTGAGAATCGATCGTCTCGCAACAATCAGCTACACTAGATCGATTTTCCATCGATACAACTAGAGCTTGATAAGCTTCCCAGTGAGTCTGAATTAGGGTTTTGGCTTGAATGCCAGCTAAATTTTCCTGTTGGATCGATTCTTGCGGTTGCTTGCCCATTAGAGTTAGTATGCCCCGAAGTTTCTGCCGATCTTCTACTCCACCTTGAGACTTGTCATAAACTAGCTTCTCGGCGGCAATTCCCGCCATCCAGACGGTACAGTATTGCTGGAGCTGTCGAGCATCGATATCTGCGGCTGGAGCTGCAAACATTACCCCACCCTGAGCCGACTCCCCTTGTTGCAAAGATTCCCACGCACTGAGCGTATATCCAGTAATCGGAATATCGAGCAAATAAGCAGCCAAAAAGTGTCCGGCTTCATGGTGAATGATGCGTTGACGATATACTGGATCGGTACTAGCGATCGCATCCAATAGCAATGTAGCCGCCGCACTTTTTAAAAAGAATCCATCGATAGTTGTCCCGAGGACGATCGCAAATACCACCAGAATCGGTACTGTCGATGAAACCTGAAATAATGGCAAAACTAAACTTGATAAAGTAATCCCAAATACACAGATTGCGACTAGGTTAAATGAGATTTTAGAAGTTGGGGTATCGTTCATTATTTTTTTAAATTCCGCGCTTTATAAAACGTTTCTAGACTATTGATATCGCCAACAAATCGCCAATGCCAAGGCTCATAACTAACACCTTGAATGTTACCTTTGGGGAAAGATAGTTCAAAACTGTATCTAGCCGCGTTAGCTTTGAGCCACTTGTAAGCGGGGGTAGTCTCGAAATTTTGGTTGAGATTGGTAGCGGGAACGGAAGTGTCGCCGAGATCTACTGCGTAGCCAGTATGATGTTCGCTATATTTTGGCGGCGCACTAACTTCGGCACGTTTTGTAGGTTGTTGTCCGCGTTCGGCTCCTACGCCGAAAAAGAGTCGTTTTTGATCTTCGATCGATCGAAATGCCGAAATTGTCGTAATATTTACCCCACTCGATCGAGCAGATTCTACCATCGCTTTGAATTTCGCGGCGGCGGCTGGGCGCAATCGAAAACCACTACCGATCGATACCAAATCCTTGTCAGGAGCTTCGGTATACGGCAAATGGTTTAAAACATTATCTGTAGGTCGATCGGTGTCAGTCGGCTGACTACCCTGCTCTCCAGGCTTTGGAGTTGCGATAGTAGATCCCGCGATCTTCGGCTGCTGTCGCATCGTGATGAGCCGAAAAGCGATCCCACCAGCCAGAAAAATCCCCAATCCCCCTGCAATTAGGGCGAGTGGTAATTTTCGGGGGCTAGTAACTTTACTGGTTGTAGTTATAGCCGTTCGATGTCCGTCGCGCAGAGCTACGGGAATATCTTCGGCTTTACCTAGATGAGTCGATTTATCCGCTGGTTTAGACCGATCTGAATTACTCAACTCTTGCTCCCTGATGCGACTAAATTGCATTTTGACATATCTCCGGCAAGTTCGATAGGGGGGAGGGAGAGGGGG
>JANOPX010000264.1:0-1935 GCA_031422115.1 Chamaesiphon sp. VAR_4_metabat_408
TGGCATGGTCTCGATTTGTTGTCCGTTTTTTGGGCATAGCTACTCGCCTCTAACTCATTCCTAGTAAGAGTTTGACATTTTTTATTTCTACCCTTGACAAATCTCTGCTTTTCTTAACTTGTCACGAATCGGGGAACCCGAACAGTACGCGCATCCGCTTTATAAGGGGGGTTGGGGGGTAAAGATCTCCGAAACACCTCAACAAATCCCATCTGAATCGATGGACACCAGCCACCTCAACGTCGTAGATCGAGATCGCAATGTTGTCAGCCTGACATTTACCGTCAATTATCGATTTGGCGCAGGTGTTGTTGTGCCAGGGACAGGAATATTACTCAATGACGAAATGGATGATTTTGCGATCGCACCTGGAGTTGCTAATGTATTTGGATTAGTCGGTGGTGACAAAAACTCGATCGCACCTGGAAAGACACCACTGTCTAGTATGACACCCACGATCGTCACTGAAAATGGTCAATTTCGACTGGCGATCGGCGCGCCTGGAGGCAGTACGATTATTACTACAGTGCTCCAGATTTTATTAAATGTCCTGGAATACAAAATGGATGTTGGTGCTGCTGTGGCAGCAGGCAGAATTCACCATCAATGGCAACCAGATCGAGTCAATGTCGATCCGTGGGGATTCGATCCTACGACATTAGCCGAATTGCGACGACGGGGACAGAAGATCGAACCGCGTAGCTATTGGGGAAATGCAAATGCCATCCAACAATTACCCAACGGAAAGCTTGAAGGGGCGGCGGATCCACGCGGTGAAGGAGTAGCCAAAGGATTTTAGTTTTTTGCATCGGCGCAAGCTGTGAATTGTGCCGATCTAGGCACTAAACTAGAGCAATATACTCACCACTCACAAGCTTTAAAGGTATGCAGCTTTTTATCGACACCAATATTCTGCTATCTTTTTATTCGCTCAATCAAGATGACTTGGCAGAATTACATAAAATCATTGATGCGATCGAGAAACAACAAATCACGTTATTACTTACCGATCAAATCATTAATGAATTCTATCGTAACCGTGAGCAACGAATCGATGGCGCGATCAAGTCTTTTCGGACTCAGACTTTCAATACCCAATTGCCCCAATTGTGCGAAGACTATCCAGAAATAAATATTCTGAGAGAATCACTCAAGCAGCACGAGCAAGCTCACGCAGCTCTGATTACTAGGATCTTAGTCGATATTAAAGCTAAAACGCTTAAAGCCGATCTGATCATTCAATCTTTGTTTAGTCTTGGCAAAAAACTTAGCCCTGACTTAACAACAGTCGAAAAAGCACGACTTCGGATGAGCGTGGGCAATCCACCTGGTAAGAATAATTCACTCGGCGACGCAATTAACTGGGAATCCCTCCTAAATGAGACACCAGCAGGCGAGGATCTATATTTCATTACAGGCGACAAAGACTATTGCTCGGCACTTAACGATGATGATTTTAGTGATTTCTTGCTAACTGAATGGGACGCACAAAAACAGACAAAAATCTACTTCTACAAGCGGCTATCAAGTTTCTGTAAAGAAAAATTCCCTGAAATCACCCTTGCCACTGCTAGAGATAAAGACTTCCTAATTAGAGATTTAGTCAATAGCCAATCGATCGCCAGTACCCAAATTGCGATCGCCAAACTAAGCTACTATTCCGAATTTACAGCCGCTCAAGTCAACACAATCGTCGGCGCAGCAATTTCTAATCGCCAAGTAGGTTGGTCGATCGAAGATGATAAAGTCAAAAGCTTTTTGCGATCGGTAGTAACCAATAATGAACAGTATTTGGATGAAGCTAGTTTAGCCGCAATTGCTGAATTGTTAAATTAGTGGATGGTGGATGGTGAATAGTAAATCTGTAGGTTGGGTTGCGGATGCGCGCTCGTCGGGTTCCCCGACGGTTTAGCGCACCAAGCAGAAGAATGAAAC
>JANOPX010000265.1:0-6245 GCA_031422115.1 Chamaesiphon sp. VAR_4_metabat_408
GGAAAGTAGACTTTCTGCACTCCCTAAAAGTCTAGAAAGAATAAATGTCGTTGAGGCGATCGACTAGCTTTGTGCTGCAAAGTAATTTTATGACTTATTGGCTTAATGTACAAAATTGGCGCGTTGGGCATTTTTAGCCAAGTTTTAGAATTAGCAATCTGTCTGGGTGTCATGCCAGTCTCTCGTTTGCAGTGATAGGTAAGATGGCTGGAATTGGCAAATCCTACTTGTGACGCAATGTTGGCAATCGGCAGACAAGTAGTTTTCAATAGCACTTGAGCACGATTCACTCGCTGTTTGATGACATATTGATGTAGCGAAATACCCATAGCTCTTTTAAAGGAACTGGCAAACTGTTGTCAAACATCTAAATCACATATTCGATTTCGCTCAACCTAGTTCGCCCACGCGGAGTCGTTGGCGTAGCCTTGCCCTTGGCAATAACCAACGGCGCATGTACTTTAGATGTCGAACAGCTTATTCTTTAATTTAGGATACCCAAACATTGTTAGAGACTTACCAATAAGACACGCAAAGGAGTCACCCAAACCCACAAACGATAGATATTCTGGTAAGATAATCCTTAAAAATAGACTACCGCACAATTGAAGAAGAATTGATGCGTTACGGCTATCGCCCAACGCATCATACAACCTGTACAAAATTTAATTAACCGACTAAACTGCGATCGGGTCGTAAATTACTTGCCCCTCGGAGATAGGGATGATAGATGAGGGAATCGATCGGTAAATTGGCATGAATCAGGAAGCGGATACAGCGGGGTAAACTACCTTCTACGTGCATCTGTTGAACGTCCATGAGTGCGACACTATGCCAGTCGGGGCGATAACGTCTGGCTACTGCCGCTGGAAATACAGCATCTAAATCTTTGGTTGCGCTAAAGGTGACACTAACGATCGAATCGGGATCGAGGCGATTGCGAGAATCCAACTCTTCTAATAATTCGCGTACTGCAACGGAGATCGCCTCCTCGGTGTTTTCACTCGCTGTCGTTGCTCCTCGAATTGCCTTCAGTCGCCATTCCATGCCATATTCTCCACAAAAACTACATCGATCGCTACGGACGATACAACCAGAGTGGTTGTCCGCTAGTACTCACTTCAAATTGTACCCAATCTGCGGCCGATACTACTGATGTCAAACCAGAAATTTGATTCTGTAATATTCTACTCAATAATGGCTTGCGTTCTTCGATCGTCACCAACTTAGTTTTTTCGGGATCCAATCCGGCTAATTCCGCCGCCCACCGTCTGGCATCATCTTCGGTGCCCAGCTTGTCTACTACCCCAAATCCTACCGCCTGTTCGCCTGTAAATATCCGTCCATCAGCAAAAGTTTTTACCGTCGCAACATCGAGACGGCGGGATTCGGCAACTGTATTGACAAATTGCTCGTAGGTACTATCGATGAGTTGTTGGAGGATGTCTTCTTCGGGGGCTGTGAGTTGTCGATCGAATGACAAAATATCTTTATACGGCCCAGACTTAATCACCTTAAATGATACCCCAACTCGATCGAGCAGCTTCTCCAAGTTATTTCCCCGCAGAATCACGCCGATACTGCCCGTCAAGGTGCCTGGATTTGCCATGATGTGGGGACAGCCCATGCCGATATATACACCCCCAGAAGCGGAGATATTGCCATAACTCGCAACGATTTTGACCGTCTCCTGAAGTCGTTGCAATGCCCGATAAATTTCGTATGAATCCCCCACTGTACCACCAGGGCTATCGATTCGCAGTAGCAGCGCGGGAAATTCCTGTTCTTCAACCGCTCGTAAGGCTTTGAGTACAGTTTTGCGCGTACCACTACCGATCGCACCAGAGATTTCGATGCGGGCAATTTGTTTGGTATTTTTCTTTTTGAACGGCCACATGGGAGGGGGGGGAGGGTGGGAGGGTAGGAGGGTGGGAGGGTAGGAGGGTAGGAGGGTGGGAGGGTAGGAGGGTAGGAGGGTAGGAGGGTGGGAGGGTAGGAGGGTGGGTGAATTTCAATCCAAAATCCAAAATCCAAAATCCAAAATCCAAAATCCAAAATCCCTAACCGCTTATCACGAAAAAACATACAATTTATGATAAGAGTCAAAACTTAATAATTCATGCAGCTTAGACAGTCTACATCTCCAATCAGCTTAACATCGATCTTGTTGGTCGTGCCCTTTTTCCTGTGGGGGACGGCGATGGTGACGATGAAGGGAGTGATGCCGCATACGACACCGTTATTTATGGCGGCGGTGCGGTTGATGCCTGCGGGGGTGTTGGTGTTGCTGGCTGCGGCGATTTTTGGGCGTTCGCCTTTGCCCAAAGGTTGGAAGGCTTGGCTGTGGATTGGATTATTTGCCCTGGTGGATGGGACTTTATTTCAAGGATTTTTGGCGGCGGGTTTGGTACGGACTACGGCGGGATTGGGTTCGGTGACGATCGATTCTCAACCTCTGGCGGTGGCTGTATTATCAGCTTGGTTATTCAAGGAGCGAATTGGGCTAATTGGCTTGGCTGGCTTGGTAGTCGGGGTATTGGGGATTAGTTGTGTCGGTTTGCCTGCTGAGTGGTTGAGTCAGTTTTTTGCCCATCCACTGGCGACGCGCATCGATCTGGCTCAGTTGTTTAGTCAGGGTCAATGGTTGATGCTCTTGGCGGCACTGTCTATGGCTGTAGGCACGGTGTTAGTGCCGTTTATCACCAAACATGTGGATCCCCTCGTTGCGACGGGTTGGCACATGATTATTGGCGGGGTGCCATTGGCGATCGCATCTTACCTCGGCGAGTCTGCTCAGTGGTCGGCATTAACGTCGATCGATTGGTTGGCAATAGCTTATTCTACGGTGTTTGGGAGTGCGATTTCCTATGGCTTATTTTTCTATTTTGCTTCCCAAGGCAATCTTACTAGTCTCAGTGCTTTGACTTTTCTCACGCCTGTGTTTGCCCTGTTATTTGGCAATCTTTTTCTCGGTGAAACACTCAATCTATTGCAATGTTGTGGTGTCGCGCTGACATTGGTAAGTATCGTGCTCATCAATCAGCGCGATCGCATCTGGAATAAACTGATCGGTGTCGATGTTGTCAGTCTCGATGCGGCTCTTGTTGCCAAAGTTACTGAAGTTGAATCATCACCACAGATCGGTAGTAAGTCTAAGTAGTTGAAATTTTCTGAAACTCTGATGGTGGGCAGTGCCCACCCTACATCTCTGCTACATCTCTATTAGGACTTTGTTTGGATAGGCGTGGTTTTAACCGCCAGCTCAGTCTAACCACTCAATTTACGATACTTATCAGCAGTACACCGTCGCTGCAAACAACTTTCTAGCAGCAGAATCTGGTATACATATTGAAACTTGGCTGGATCGAGAATTAGCTTGAACTTGGGATTAAATACTGGTTGACTGAGAAATGCCGACCAGGGAAAAGGGACTTTAGCGGTTTCTTCTTTCGACATGATGGTTTGGTTGGGAAGGGCGTAAATCTGTCGATCGCAGGTCTGGTTCGGTGAGCAGTAGAGCAGATCGGTAGCATCAATTGGACTCAAATCGCCAATTGATGCTGTAAATCTAATTTCTCATTTTGCCCGTTCGATCGCATCCGCCATTTATCTGGGAGTTTTTGGTAGAAGAGCTACAATAGACTTAGTTATTCCTTCTCAAGTTGCGATCGTGGTTGCCAATTCTCCGAGTCCTGGTAAAGTTATTTCCTATCCAGATAAAACGATCGCCTGTGCAGATCGAGCCATGCGGTGTGCGCCATTTCACTTGTCTCTATTTGCTAAACTCCGGTGGCAAAGCGTGTCTGTGCCCCAGCTTGCTGGAGATTTGGGGGTCGAGTCTGGTTATACTCGGCGGGGGCTATCGGAGCTACAAGTAGAGTCGGCGACAAATTGGTTGATTCAGGTGGGAATGCTCAGGCGTGAAGTAGATGGGCAAGGTTTAACCGATAGTTTTCGGCTCACTCCTCTGGGTGTGAAATTAGTAGAAAAATGGGAAGGGATCGAGGGTGGTTTAACTAAACCGAGTTTTGTCGATCGAGTGGTCAATTTTTCCCGTCGTTGGTTTCGACTACCTTTCTAAGCGCAACTACTCCAAGAATTTACCTATTCGATCGAGGGTGGTAGTGAGCTGGGTAATGATTTTCCACAGGAGACGCTTGCGCGAACGCTGCTTGAGCCATACAAGTCTCGGTCATTAATATCGATAGAATTATTCTAATATCGATGAGATTTAACTGGATTTAGTTTCGATTTAATTCATTAGCTCCAGAGTCCAATTATTCTGCATAATATTGAGCTGTGAGCAATGACACAGCTCCGATCGATTTGTCATGTTTTAATTATATTGTACCTATTCTCCTGTATTTTTATCGCCAGTACGTCCCAACTTGCCGAGAAAATCTTGGATTTTGGACGATCGATCGACCACACCATTACTCTTAGAGAAGATCGATCGTACTAACGATCGGTATAGTGAGAATCAATTTGTTGCGATCTAATCGACAAGGCATTCATCGCATATGTTTGACATGCACTTAGTATATGTCAAGCATATGCTAGGCATGTATTTTAGCTGTCTAAATATTTTTTTATTTGTGATAATATAAAGTTGTGAAAAGGGAATAATGAGATTGAAGTACCATATATATATATGCGAATATAATAGCAGAGCGTTAATTTTTTTGAACGCTTTTTAGATGTATTTATATATATGTACGTAGCTGATAAACCTAAAATACAAGACCAAGAAGACTATGGCCCCGGATAGAACCAAGAGTGTGATTAACATTAGTTTTTTGGAAAGCAATCCACAGGAAGCTCGCATTGCTAATTATCTAAAAATAGTCAAAGAAACTGTAGGAATTGAGGTTAAACCCCAAATAATTAGAGCGGTAACGGCTTTTTTTGATACCTATGCAATTGGGGAAGATCCAAATAGTTCGCCGGAACAGGTAGAGGAAGCATTTGTAAATGCACTAAATAGTTTGTCGAGTGAGTTGAGCAATCTCGATGCCTATTGTCGAATCCGTCATGGGATCGATCTCGCTCCAAACACATGGAAAAGATTTGGATTATTATCACCAGGGACGATGTTTTTTAATGAGATAAAGTTGGAAGACTTATCATCATTTGGTAGTCTTTCTAGTCCAGATCGATCGAACAGAGAAAATAATGAATAGCCTCAAATATCGATCGCAGATATAGAGAGTTCATTATCTACGTTTTTTTGGAACTATGAATTGAATTATCCATGCAAATCATCTGTCCTTTTAAAAAAACACGGCATGTCCTTTCAATGAAAAGACATGCCATGTTTTTTGCTGGAAATTTTAAGTTTATCCCATTCTGAAAAATGACGGCAGATGAGGTTTTCCCAATCCAAAATCCAAAATGCTATTACACCCCTGTATGTCCGAATCCGCCCGTTCGTTCGCCGATGGTAGTGAGCTGGGTAACGATCGATTCTTGCGCCATACAAGCCTCTATATACATCACTTGAGCGATGCGCGCTCCATGACTGAATAGATGCAAATCTCGCCCATGATTAATTAAGCCAACACCTACCCAATCTGGATAATGTTCGTCTACAATGCCTGGAGAATTGATAACTGTAATTCCATATTTGCACGCCAATCCACTTCTAGAGCAGACTAACATGGCGGCAATTTTGTCTGGTTCATTGGTGCTCAATCCGACTTTAAAACCTGCGCTGACGATTTTGTGTTCGCCTGGAGCTAGGCTAAAAAATCGGAGGTGTGGTTCGGCTCGATCCAGTAGATCGATCGTCAAATCTCCGTCGATTTTCTTGCCATTAATATATAGGCAAGCTTGAGGATAATCTTGATGTTTTGCTTGGATGGATGCTAAAATATCATAGCTAGGTATTTCGGGTAAATAAGCTTTGACATCTAGTGCGGCGGCTCGATCGACCGCTCGTTGAGGTCTAAATTCTGGCTCTGCTAATACATATTCTACTGAAATCACGCTCGATCGAACCTACACTATTTTATAGTTTCTAATTATAGATCGCCAGAGGCTAATATTTTGTATAGTTTTGAGGGTGGGTGAGGATCCATCTGTCATTCCAACCCCACCAACATCGACGTAGGGGCGCGGTCTCATGCGCGCCCCGCACCAACATCGATTGCAGGCACCATTTACCCTTACGCCCCATCCATGTCGTTAACAGGCACGATTTGTTGTGTGAATCGACATTGATGGGGGTACCCACCAGGGGCACCCCT
>JANOPX010000266.1:0-5683 GCA_031422115.1 Chamaesiphon sp. VAR_4_metabat_408
ACTCGACATCTATTCCATCCCCCCGCCCCACCAGACCCCCCTCCCACCCTCCTACCCTCCCACCCTCCGACCCTCCCACCCTCCTACCCTCCCACCCTCCCACCCTCCTACCCTCCCACCCTCCTACCCTCCCACCCTCCCACCCTCCCACCCTCCCACCCTCCCACCCTCCTACCCTCCCATCCTCCTTCACAGGTTGAGGGGATCCGAATAAATACCTGCTAGATTGTATAATTTCGTGCGATCGAGGGTAATCTAAAATAAGAGTGGTAGTTGACGGACACAGCTCTCGTATCGATGCCACACGCAATCTTCTATCCAGCAGAATTTATCAGCAATGCCAGTGAGCAAAGAAACTAGGGAACAGCGATCGATAGAGTATGATGAGGAGCGGGTAGAGATGCCTGTCGAAATTGTCCAGCCAAATAACTCTAGTCCGACTAAGAGTGTTGAGATCGGATCTGCCGCTGAGGGGGCTATCCTTCTTGAGGAACTAGCGACTCCACAACTTTGCTATGGAGAGATTGCCGAGAGTGGTTATGCCCCACTCACCATCCATGAAGACATCTCTGTTGCAGAGCAAAGTCTAGATTTGGATTTTTCATCTGGTGGGGAAATTGCCCCCTTTCATGGTGAGTATTTAGCCTCATCCCAAGAATTATTACGCCAAATTCAGTCGGGATCGATCGATCCTAGGGATTCAGTCGAGATCCCCAAACATTCTACAGTAGCAAGTGCATCAAAACGTCAATACCTGACAAAACTCCAATTTGGCGGAATTTTTGCTGCTTGTATGTTGGCGGGAGCAGCGATTTATGCCTGTTTGAATCCAAGTATATTAGCCCCATTGACGGCGACTCAGGTTGCTACTGTCGCGCCATCAACTACTCTAAGTAATTTGAGCCAATCGATTCAGAGTCCCAATCTGGCGGCTAATGAGTTTACGCCATTAAACTTGAGTACGACGGGTACAATTCCGACACCCTCGACTTTATCGAGTCCTGATGTAAATATCGCGACAAATGTTGCGCCCAATACTCCAGTTGCCATTCCATACAATCCGGCTACTTCTCAACCGATTCCGCCAACTGGGAATGGCATTCGCGTAAACTTGGCAGATAGCTTGGTGAAAACACTTTTACCGCCCAATTTTCAATCTCCTGTCAAACCTATGGAGAGAAATCGGGGAGTCGGAATGAAACCACAGTGAGGGCTGAGGGGTCAGGGGCGAGGGCATGAATTAGTAATGGCGCAAGTTCAGCCACAATTTGCGATGCTCCAAACTCCCAACTCCCAACTCCCAACTCCCAACTCTCAACTCCCAACTCCCAACTCCCAACTCCCAACTTGAGTTAATTATCGATCGATCGCTGTCCGATCGTCAGATGCAGAAGTTATGATAATTATTAGCTGTGGATTGAAATCGCGAATCAACCTGTCTGAGTGCGGATTGTTTGGTTGGGCGGCACCAATTGTCAACTATTTCACTCTAGCCACTGTTCGAGTCACTGAACTTTTAATTAGTACAAGTATAAGAGGATAGTATTATGGGATTATTCGATCGGGTGGCGATGCTGCTACGGGCAAATGTCAATGACATGGTAAGTAAGGCTGAGGATCCAGAAAAGATTCTGGAACAGGCTGTCATGGACATGCAGGAAGAATTGGTTAAGTTACGTCAAGCTGTAGCTACGGCGATCGCTAGTCAAAAACGCAGCGAACAGCAATATAATAAGGCAATGGCCGATGCCAATAGCTGGCAGAGCAAAGCTCAACTCGCCCTCCAAAAAGGCGACGAAGATCTCGCCCGTGAAGCCTTAGTCCGCAAGAAGAGCTACAGTGAAACTGCTGGCTCCCTCAAAGCTCAATTGGATGGGCAAGCGGGAATGGTTGATACCATGAAAAAAAGCTTACTTCAGCTTGAGAGCAAGATCTCTGAAGCCAAAACCAAGAAAGACATGCTCAAGGCACGCTCTCAAGCAGCCAAAGCTCAAGAGCAACTTCAAAGTGCAGTTGGTTCGATTGGTAATAATAGCGCGATGGCGGCTTTTGAACGGATGGAGGAAAAAGTCCTCATCGCAGAAGCCAAATCTCAAGCTGCGTCAGAACTTACTGGCATAGATTTGGAGAGCAAATTTGCGGCTCTACAATCTGGTAGCGATGTAGATGACGAACTCGCGCAGATGAAGGCAATGATGGGCGGTAGTCAACCCGTCGCAGCCCTACCCCAAGGAACTGCCACCCCAACGGCTGCTCCAGCCACCAAAGCCGATGAAGTGCCTATGACTCCCCAAGACAAGGAATTGGAAGCCCTCCGCAAGCAAATCGACAACCTGTAGGTCACATTTTACATGACTTGAAAACAAACCCCCGACTTCTTGGAGAAGTCGGGGGTTTTGTCGTTATCTGACCCCCCATAATTTCAAACCGATCCCAAATCCGATTTGAAAAACCTATCATCTTGCCCTCACCCCCAGCCCCTCTCCCAAACTTGGGAGAGGGGAGCCAGAGCCATAGGCGAGGGCGGGGTGAGGGCAAAGGGGTTTCGCCACAAGGCTTCCCCAATCTTTAAATCCTCTAAGTGATATGTTTCGATCGCAATGAGGGTAAGCTAGCAAGGCACAAGCTAGACGCAATATAATCACCTAATCTAAATCATATTTACAAGCTTTGTTTAAACTGATTCATCCACCGATGTTAGTCATTGACGATCGGAATTGTAGAGGTTAATCTAGAAATCAGTAAGCTTGTGGAGGTTATATAATTCATTTTCAATTTTGATGCGTCAAAGCATCTGCCTACTAATGGGCATTAATTAAATCGTTATCTAATTATATTTTTTGGTGCTACTACGACGATTAAAACTCATTCGTTCTAATTGTTATTTTCGCACTAATATCGGTGTTGCTTAGACCCCTAGCTTTGCCATGAAAAAATCGTTAATCCGATAATAGTTCGATGATTGAGACCGTCGATCGCATTGCCCAGCTTTGGAACTAGACCTCATCCTAACTATTATTTAACTGATAATAGTTCAAAATACACCCCCGATTTTCCTTTTGAGCCAGTTTACAAACTCGATCGATCTAGATCGCTCAATTTTGTACATTATTAAATTAGATTATTGAATCCATTCCTATGAATATTGCCAACCAAAGCTTACTCAACCAATCCTTGACCACTGCCAAAGCAAAACTCAAAATATTTGCCGATCGAGCTGATTTTATCGCTCAATTGAAAGTAGCTTTTGGCGAAGATTTTGACCCCAACACTGCATTAGGGATCGCGAGTAGCATCAAAGCTGATGACTATAGCTTTTTACCATCGATCGAAATCCGCACCAGTGCAGAATTAGCAGGTGCTAATGGAGCTTATGATGCCGCGAACAATCGGATTTTTGTATCCGCTGATTTCCTCGCTCAAAATATCAATAATCCAAATTCGATCGCCAACTTACTCCTAGAAGAAATCGGTCAAAAATTCGATACAATCTTGAATGGTAGTAAAGATAGTGCAGGCGATGAAGGCGCAATTTTTGCCGCCATCTCTCAAGGTCAAACCCTCTCCGCAAGCGACCTCGCTGCATTAAAAGTAGAAAACGACAATCAGACACTCACCATCGATGGCAACCAAGTAGCTGTCGAAATGGCCAACTTCACCGCAACTAGTAGTTCCACTACCGTCACTGGTGGTGCAAGTGATGATATTGTCACAGGTAACGGTTTAGACAACATCTTGGACGGTCTTGGTGGTAACGATACCTTATACGGTAGTGGTGGTAACGATACCATCCAAGGTGGCGATGCTAACGACACACTTTTTGGTGATAGTAATGGGCCTAACGCCGTTATTGCAGCAGCGGATGTGAACGTATTCACGGGCTATAATGGTTCGGGCGCAATCAACTTAGCTAATAAGATCCTGGCAGCTACTTCAGGTGTGACGATCGTTAGTGGCACAGCAAATTATACTGGTGCCAATCGTGCCACAGCTACATTCAACTCTGTAGATTTGGGGACTATCTCTAATACTGCCACGAATGGTACCGTCAACACTACTTCCTATGCCCTTGGAGCTGGAATTCTGCTCACCACTGGTAATGCAACAGTTCCCACGAGTAATACCAAGTCTGGTAATGACCAGAATAACACTGGTGCTAATTATGACTTTGCAAATGGTCTAGCAGGCGATGCCCAGCTCAATCAGGTTATCACCAGTGCTTTCGGTGCCGCAGGTGCAACCGCAGATGCTTCAGTACTGGAATTTGATTTCACCACCGTGGCTGGAGCTACCGAAGTCAGCTTGGATGTGATGTTCGGCTCTGACGAATTCCCTGAATGGGCTAGCACATCATATGTAGATATTGCCGCAGTATTTGTTGATGGCACTAACTATGCTGTATTCAACAACAACGTAGCGCAACCACTCAGCATTCTAGATGTAAATAAGACTGCGGGAAATCTCACTGACAACTTAAATAGTAAACTCAAAATTGAGTATGATGGGATGTCTTCCCCGCTCCGAGTCGTAGCGCAACTAGATCCTACCAAAACTACCCACAAAATTAAAATTGCGATCGCAGATACAGGAGATCAACGTCTAGACTCTGGTATTTTTGTGTCCAATTTTAAAGTTAACGATCAAGGTAGCGAGTATGGAAGTTTGGGACTGCTGAATGATGATGATTTGCTCGGCGGAGCGGGTAACGATACTCTCTACGGTGAACTCGGCAATGACTCTCTCGATGGTGGTACTGGTGTAGATACCATGCTCGGTGGTGTTGGTAATGATAGCTACGTTGTTGATAACGTTGACGATGTTGTGACTGAATTAGCTAATGAAGGTACCGACACCGTTAATGCTGGCATCAATTACGTTCTGAATAATAACGTCGAAAATCTCACCCTCACTGGCACTGATAATATCAACGGTACTGGTAATACTCTTAATAATAAAATTACTGGTAACGTTGGTAATAACATTCTCGATGGTGGTACTGGTGCCGATAACCTGATTGGTGCTCTTGGCAATGATACTTATATTGTCGATAATGTTGGCGATATTGTGGTCGAAAAGCTCAATGAAGGTACCGATCTCGTTCAGTCTAGCCTCAACTATACCCTCACTGCCAACGTTGAAAACCTTACCCTGACTGGTATAGCTGCTATCAACGGAACAGGCAACGAACTCGACAACATCATCATTGGTAACAGTGCAATTAACACTCTGACTGGTGGTGCTGGCAACGATACTCTCAATGGTGGTGGTGGTAACGACATTTTGACAGGTGGTGTAGGTAACGAGACTTATATCATCAATAACGCTGGTGTTGTTGTAACTGAACTAGCAAATCAAGGTATCGATGCCGTCAACGCTAGCATCAACTACACCCTAACTGCCAACGTCGAAAACCTGACCCTCACAGGGACTGGTGATATCAACGGCACTGGTAACACACTTGCCAACACAATTACTGGGAACAGTAGCAATAATGCGATCGATGGTAGTACTGGTGCAGACATCCTAATTGGTGGTTTGGGCAATGATACTTATACCATCAAGGACTCGGCTGCTGTCATTACCGAACTTTCCGGTCAAGGAAATGATGCAGTTTATACAAATGTCAGCTATACTCTCGGTACCGATGTAAGTATCGAAACCATGTATCTGTCTGGTTATAACC
>JANOPX010000267.1:0-11316 GCA_031422115.1 Chamaesiphon sp. VAR_4_metabat_408
ACATAACCTTGGGTAGGGGCAATTCATGAATTGCCCCTACCCAAGGTTATGTTTATAAATTATTTAGTTTTCATCCCTTACCCTCTACTCGAACAGTAACACCACCTTTTGGCCCCAATGTTACCCCACGGCGAGCAGGAATAACGGGTAGTTCACCAGTTAATGTTAGTTGACAGCTAGTGAGGATTTCCACCAAGACTAGTTTGAGTTCCAATTGTGCTAATGCAACTCCCACACAACGACGAACGCCACCACCAAATGGTAAATATTCATAGGGTGAAAATTGACGTTCTAAAAAACGTTCGGGTTTGAATAGATCGGGTTCGGGGTAGAGATCTTCACGGTGATGGGTGAGATAAATGCAACCCATTACCACCGTATGGGGTTGGAGTTCGTAACCTTCGATCGAGATTGTTTCATTCACAATGCGGGGAAAAGTCAGCATTGCGACTGGATAAATTCGCAAAGTCTCCGAACATACCGCATTTAGATATGGTAGTTTACTAATCGCCATCGCATCTGGCTCAGTGCCTAATGTGGCAATTTCTGCAAGTAATTTTTCCTTAACTTCAGGTAGATAATTAATCCAATATATTGCCCAAGCTAATGCAGTTGCAGTAGTTTCATGTCCGGCAAATAATAGCGTCATCAACTCATCATGCAATTCTAGATCGCTCATGGCATTACCATCAGCATCTTGAGAGCCAATCAACATGCTTAAAATATCAGATCGATCGGTTTCCTGGCTCTGACGACGTTGCTCTGAAAGAGCCGCTTTGCGATCGGTGATTTCTGCATATATTAGTGTGTCGAGTTCGGCTCGATCGCGGACAAATTTACCCCAAGGACTCCAAGCTCCCAAATCTTTTTGGAGCCAGGGTAGAAAGAGAAAAGCAGCATTAATTGGCGACTCAATCAATGAGGTCATTTTGGACAATTTATTGCGGATTCGATCGTATCGTTCGCCTTTGCTCAATCCAAATACAGTTTCCAAAATAACTGAGAGGGTGATTTCCTCCATCTCTTTCCTGATTGTAATCGTCTCACCAACCTGCCATCCTTGAATTACATCTCTGGTGATTTCCTGAATTGTATTGGTATAGGCTCGAACTTTATCACCATGAAATTGAGGCATCAATAGTTGTCGGCGTTGACGATGTTCTTTTCCATCTAGTAAGATAACTCCTTTTTCTCCCAAAAATGGCTTTAAAGTTTGATTGCTCGATCCAGGTGCGGACAATTGTTTAGTATCATTAGTTAATATCTGTTGAATCGATTGGGGACTACTAGTAAATACCACACCACTAAATGCACCAGATAGATTAACCGTGAAAATATCACCACACTCTCGATCGTGTTCGTGCAAATATTCGAGTGGATTGATAATCCATCGAAATAATTGTTGAAATGCTGGAATAGAACGGCTGGGGAGTACTTTCATAAAGTTGTGAGGTAGATTTTAGTCATATTAATATCTATTATCGATCCGATCGCCTTTGATTTGGGATCGTCGATGATTTTTCTCAGTGAGGTATTATCTTTGCCCTTAGAGGCTGTTTGAAAAGTCAACCTTTGCCCTCACCCCCAACCCCTCTCCCAAGCTTGGGAGCGGCGTTTTTATTCCGGGGTTCCCCCGGAATAAAAAAACGACAAGACAGAGGGGAGCCGGAACCGCAGGTTCTGGCGGGGTGAGGGCGAGACTTTACTTGTACAAAGGGAGCTGGGGAGGATTATCCAAAATCCAAAATAGTCTAAACAGATTGTAGATAGTTACTAATCGATCGCCACCAACATCCATTCATCTTGTAAAATATGTTGCAAAGAGTGATGGGGGTATTGAGCCAATGACGGAAATCCAAGCTGTGTTGTGTGGTTATTATGGCAAAGGGAATGGAGGCGACGAAGCATTGCTAGCATCAATGCTGGAAATGTTGCCCTCAAATGTCAAACCCTTGGTACTATCGGCAGATCCTCGCGCCACCTCCAAAACTTATGGAGTCAGAAGTTACGATCGCATGAATAGTAGTTCTGTAGTTCGCGCACTCAAAGAGTCCCAAATTCTAATCTTAGGCGGGGGAAGTCTGATTCAAGATGCGACGAGTGTTCGCAGTTCGATCTATTATGGTGGCATAGTTGGATTGGCTCAACAATTTGGACTCAAAACCATCGCCATCGCTCAAGGCATCGGCCCTGTAGACAAGCCACTCACTCGCTGGATTGCCAAACGTGCCTTTGGTAGTTGTACGGCTGTCAGTGTCCGCGATCCTGCTTCAGCAGCTCTACTCGAGTCTTGGGGCATCTCCTCTGTGATGGCTCCCGATCCTGTCTGGAGTATGACCGCTACTCCCATCCCCGAAATTGCTAGGATACCTAGCCCCAAAATCGCCGTCACCCTGCGATTGCATCCCGAATTGACTTCATACAGGCTAGATACCCTCATCAAAGCTCTAGTGGACTTGCAGAAGGCTACAGGAAGTCATATTTTGCTCGTACCTTTCCAACCAACAACTGATGTCGATATCGCCAAGCAGATACAAGCCGAAATCGGTGATAATAGTCAAGTAGTTATTTTGTCGGATCCAAAACAACTCAAAGGATTATTTCAAGGAGTAGATTTGGCGATCGGAATGCGTTATCACAGCCTGATTATGGCAGTTGCAGAAGGCTGCAAATGTTGGGCGATTAGTTACGACCCTAAAGTCACCAAACTCATGGCAGAAGTCAATATCCCCGGCTGGGATATCAAAGATATTCCGACAGATCCCCTGGCAATTAGTCGCGCTTGGCAACAACAATTAGCCACAGGTACTGCAATAACTACCGAAGCTCTCCAAACCCTCCACCAGAAATCTCTCATCCATCGCGATTTGCTCGCAGCCACAATTAATGGCTAGTATTTGTATACGTTGAACCCGATCTTTGTCTTCTACCCACTACTATATATATTCAGCCCATTGGCGACCTTCTCACAATCCCCAGTCCCCCCCTCCCCCCCACCCCCCCACCCCCCCCCCCCCGGTAATTCCCACCCACAACCCCCCCCCAACCCCATTACACCCCCAACCCCACCACCCCCCGTCCCCCACTCCCCCCAACCTCTGTTATGTCCTCAGCAGAACGCCACCTCAACTCATTTCCACCCAAAGCAGAACAGGCGATCGAAACAATATATACTACCGTTGAGTCACAACCAGATCAAACTGATTGGTTGACAGTAGTAAGTAATCTCCGCCAAATCAATCGTCAACTAGTAGAGCAAATCGCCAGACTAGAACAGGCTCTAGCCTCCTCTCAACAGGCACTCGAAACTCACAAAGAAGAAAAACAATCCTATGAAATCACCATCTTGCAACAACAAGATGAACTAAAAATCACCCATGAGCGAGTCGGCGCACTATTTCAACAACTAGAAACATCCCATCAAATCGGGCAACGCCAACAAATCCTCGTCGAAACCCTATCCCAACAACTAGAAATCGCCCACGCCATCATCGCTCAACTGGAAACAGAAAACAGCGAAGTTTGTCAGCAATCGGAACAACAAGCCGAGAAACTAACTCAAACCGAACAAGTAGCCATAGAACTTCATCGCCAGCTAAAAGAACAAGCCAGCATCGATTCCAATCCAGTCAAATCTCTTCCCGAAGCTAGCACAACCTCAGTGCAAAAAAAAGTGACTCTAGCTCCCCGGATGTCTATCGTCCCTACCCCTACATTAAGTGATGCTGAGATTGCCCAGATCGTCGAAAACTCATTAGCTCCAGAACTTAATGGCATCAATCCACCAATCCCAGACGCTCCGGTTCCTGCTGCTGACTCTACCGCAGAAAGAAACATTACGCAATCTTCGATCGTCACACCCAATCTTCCTGATGAAGGAATAGTCCCCGCTTGGACTCCAACTCCCCCAACTACTCGACGCGAAGAAATTGTCAAAACTCCCAGCCCAGCAAGCAAGCCATCATGGAACACAGGAATATCTCTTCCCAAATCGACTTCTCAAATCGGTTGGCGCGAAGATGTCGCCAAGACCAAAATCTCTAGCAATTACAAGCCCAACTCAGAGCCGATTGTCAACCCTACCCCCTCATCTACACCAGCTCCACCACCTCCAGCAGAGATTGTCAATAAGGAAAGCACCGCAGCCGACATGGATGGGACACCTGCTAAACCTTCCCCCAATTGGCCCGCTCCAACCGTAACCAAATCTCAACCTACAGTCTCAGGTAAGGGGATTGTAGATGTTCCTAAGTTTCCGAAACAACGATCTAATCAATATTGACAAATATCTAAGTTCGAGTACTAAAGCGATAGTCCCCGCTACCAAATTCAAAATTATGGTCGGGGACTTTTCGCACTTGAACCTTTACAACAGCTTTTATCTCGTTAGCGCGATGTTAATGTTGGACTCAGCGCAAAGTGCAGCCACATCCAATCCAGCAATCTGTTTCAGCAAGAATCGTCTCTAGGGCGATCGATATCTGCCTAAACTAACTCTGCTGTTGCTAATGTAGGAATCGCTATTGGTGTTGGAATTACTTCTAGGTGCGCTACTGGCGCAACTACAGGTATGGGAGCTGTGATTACTTCTAGGTGCGCTACTGGTGCAACTACAGCTACTGGTTGAGCTACTGGTGCGACTACAGCTACTGGTACAGCTATAGCTACTGGTTGAGCTATTGGTGCAACTACAGCTACTGGTGCAACTACAGCTACTGGTGCTGGAATCACTTCAAGATGAGCTACTTCTTCTTCTATTGAAGCTTCAATTACTTCTGAGTGAGCCACAGCTACTGGTGCTGAGATTACTTCTACTGGAGCTACTGGTGTAACTACAGCTACTGGTGCTTCTACTGAAGCTACTGGAGCTACTACAGCTACTGGTGCGGCGATTGCTTCTACTGGAGCTGGTTCTCTGTTGACAGCTACTAATTCCACAGTTTCTAATCTGGGAGTAACAGCATCAGGAATTTTGCTACCCTCTTGAGTCATAATTAGATTGCGAATTAATCTGATTGCGCCCCAATTGACAGCAAATGCTTGTGTCAACGGGATTTGCGTAACTCCGTTGATGAATTTAATTGATACAACGATGTTGTCAGTAATTTGGATTTCTTTAGTGACTGCTTTTGAACTTTCTAACCGCTGTTTCAGTTCGGTCATTTCCCCTTCTAATCTATCCGTGTACTGTTTTGACAGAGACACTAAATCTGCCATCTTGACCAGATTAGATCTTTGAATGTCATCATTTATATATTTGGGTGACTCTTGGTTCATACGTTTTATGCGTTCATTCAGGATAGATCCCCAATCCCTGGGGAGGGCACTTGTATTAAAGCATAAACGAAAGGCAGATTCAATGTTAGTTTGTCTTTTTTTTACCCTAAGGATCTAAGTTTAAAAAAACATTAATCTATTCTTAATCTAACCTTGGGGTACTCAAAAATCTATCTGAGGGGTTTATCCTATGATAAGTGGATTTCTGCGTAGTTAAGCCATCCATTCTGTAAAATTAGTTACATAATTTCATCGATCGAGTTTAAATTGATGTTAATCTACCCTTAATCTAAAACTTGTCCAATGGACTAAATATTTGCGGTGAGGATGTCCAGATAGCTGATAGAAAACACTTCAGGCGATCGCTGAAGTTTAAGAAGATTTTTAGATTAGCGTGATGAGATCTTGTAATGTTTGGGCAAATAATTGTCGCAAACGCAGCAGTCACAGGGCTTGACAACCAATAGCATCAACTTTGTTCCTTCAAGCTGTAAATCTTTACTTGGGTGCAGATCTCAAGCTATGGCGAAAGGCGAGTAGGTGCAGCCACATCCGTGGAGAGGCAGATTCGAGCCAAGGTTGAATGCGTTTAGTTAGGGGCGGGATCCAACTCGCAAATAGGAAGTTGACGATCGCATTGACGGTAAAGGCATAATAACTCCCCAACCAGCGAAAAATATCTTTTGCGCCCGCAATTTGCCAAATCCAGACTAACAGGGCGGGATTCTGAAATGCAGCTACTAGGGCGAGACGATTGAAGGTAATCCAGTCGCTTCGATCTTTGATGAAGGTGTCGGCGACTTCTGGGGGTTCGTTGGCGAGCAAGCCGAAGAAAGTATTGAGCGTCGCATTGATTCGCGCGGGAGGTAATTGCATCCCGGTGGGAATCATCATCCCTTTGGAAAATAACCAGGTGACGGCGACATTGCTCTGATAGGCGCGAATCCGATTGAGGGCATCAGCATCGAGCAGATCGTGTTTTAGTGCTGTGTCGAGGAGATTTGTCAGGCGGGGGAGATTGCGAACTAGGGAGCCAAATCCGGTGAATACCAGGGGAGACTGGAGAGATGCTGCATCGCCGATCGAGATAAGCCTGTCGAATGCTACCACTCGATCGTTACTCCCGACAGTAAAATGTCCGGGAATATAACCGAATGTGGGTTTCCGCCATACCAATTTATCCATGTCGCAACGGCGATATTCTGGCAAAATCGTAAAGAAGTCCTCATACATCTCTAGTAGGGAGCCAGGATTCTCGGCATTTACTTGATGATAGTGGAATAGATAGACAGTGATTTCGTCTCCCGCACCAGGAAACAATTCCCAAATCAGTTGTCGCCCGCGCGAGATATCCCCGTGAGTAAATAGTACATCTCCATAGTTCTCATCCCAAACTTCGCGATCGAATCCACTGGCAATTACCGCACCAACTGTCGGGCAGACACTATCAAAAGTATGCACCCCATTGAGTTGCCATGCGATCGGGGAAGCCGTACCCATTGCATCTACCAGCAATCTACCACAGGCAATTTTCGGCTTACCAGTTGGTAAATGCTGGCTCGTAATGACTGTCTCCCGCTCGGAAACATCAGCGCGGATAAATTCTGTCTCATCCCAAATTACCCCACCTGCTTGGCGCAATTTGTCCCCACAGACGCGCAGTAATGCCTCTGCATCCAGACAGATATTCAACACCGTGGGGGTAGATAGTACTTTCGCCTTGCAGTTGGCTGGATTATTAGCATCAAAAAACTTACTAAATCCATCTACATATTCACGCGCCATCACCCCTTCAAATTCAGCAGGCGTAAATAAATCCAAATCTATCAACCGCTGAAACTCGTCACGAGAAATATTCCACTCCCGATTCATCCGCCCAAAGGGTAAACGTTCGAGCAATAATACTTTATATCCCAGGCGTGCCATTACAGCCGCATGAATTACGCCTAATGCTCCACCGATATAGATTAAGTCATATTCGGGCGAGGTAGTCTCATTAGATTTGTCAGTGCGAAATAATACTTGTTTGGGTTGTTGGGGATTTTTGACTCCTTCGCGCCACCGTTTTTCCCACCAGTACACCCGATTGAGATCTGCTTCCCCATTGGGCATCTTTTGAAAGTATTTGACAGTTTGGGGATAATAATCTGCCAACGCTGCAAAAATCGACTGATGACTGAGATCTATTTCTGGAGGTGCGGGATGAGTAGGTGGAAATTCTTGGCGAATTTGGGCTGTGAGATCTGCCAGGATACTGGCTTCAGCGGGAATTAGATTTGCCCACCGAAAAACTTTGAGATAGGTTGTACGCTGTAATGACCACAGAAATATCGATAGCTCGGCATCTATACTGAGTTCGGGGAAGCACAATCTTAGCCCATCGGGAGTAATGAGAGTTTTACCTAATACTGGTTTCCATTCGCTCTGCAACCATGTTCTCACCCGATCGATTTCAGGGGTAGGTATTTCTAGATATAACAGCTCTTCCACGATCGATTTATGCTAGGTAGTCTTTAGTTCCGCACTGACTCTTATGATACCGCAATCCTCGATTGGCGATCGGTGTGGGGATTTTGGATTTTGGATTTTGCGGATGCGCGCACTGTTCGGGTTCCCCGACAGTTTAGCGGCGTTTTTATTCGGGGGTTCCCCCCCTAATAAAAAAACGACAAGACAGCGCACCAAGCGGATTTTGGATTGAAATTCACCCTCCCTATATCGCTGGTGAGGAGGGCGGGTTTGAATGAATCTCTAGTAAAATCGTCATCGATTTCATAAAGCGGCGTTTTTATGCGGGGGTTCCCCCCGCATAAAAAAACGACAAGACACCCGCCCCTACAAATCCCTCATCGCTCATCGCTCATCCCTCACCCTTACAACTAAGGCATCCACTCTACCCCAACACCTACGCGACTGTCGTAGTTTTCTTTGGCATTTTGGAGTTGAATATCTGTGGATACCCGCAAATTATTGGTGAATGCGTAGCCGACAGACAGAGTTGTCAAGCCTGTTTCATTAGCTCCACCCAAACCGACAAAACTCTGACTGAGGGAGATATCCCCACCACCACCACGAGAGGGAATTAGGATCAATTTTACGCCCAGATTCAAACCATCGCGACTGTATTTATCAGTTTCTAGACGGCGAAAGCCCACTAGAGGGGTGACATTAAAATAACCACCCAAAGGCAAGAGAAAATATTGAGCATCAGCACCATAGCTGCGACGATTGCCAGTAGAAGAGGCATCATAATTGGCACTGAAAGAGAGTCCGCTTTTGCCCACGAACAGATCGTCAACGGCTGCGTAAAAACCACCGGATTGACCAGTAGAAGGGTATTGAGCATAGCCAAACTTGATTCGTGTCCGAAAACTAGGATCGTTTTGAATATCGCTCATTACATCGGGGATACCATTGAGCCATTTTTGGAGCACGGGGCTACTATTGAGAATCTCTGGTGCGATATCGATAGCTTTGGGATTATTAGTTGGGTTGTCAGTTGGGGGGGAGGTTTGAGCGATAAATTTTGGGTTGGCGACACTCGGAGGGTTGTGTCCCCAAAATCCCCAACAGAATACGGCTGCACTAACTAGGATTTGGCGCAAACCGAGGTGATGATGTCGTGGGTGTAGCCTCCGCTTTGCGGAACCTGTCGAGTTATTTAGCCGCATAAAAAAACTAGCTTTAGGATGAGAGTACTTTATCGTTTGAGCCAGTAACTCGATCGCATCGGCTACTTTGATTTCACCACCATTCGCTGATAAAAGCGATCGAGTCCCCCTTGAATTCTATAGCAATAGGCCGCAACAATCAGCCATACTCCAATCCAAGATTTGGATTCAAACCCATAGTCATCGAGATTACAGAGGACAGTTTGAGAGATCGAACTCCAAGCAGGATTATTGCAGACTCCCAGACTTTGGGCAAATAGATGGACTAACCCACAAGAAAATCCGATCGTCAAAGTAGCATACAATCCTTTTAATAAGCTTCGCCGATTGGGATACCAGGCTTCATCGCTTTGGTGTCGAAGCATAGTACCCCAATGCAATAAACAAGCCAAAAACAAACTCGGCAACAATAAACTAATGGCAATCGCCATAATTGCGATCGGATATTGCTGTGCTTTGGCGATTGTGGCGATCGCAAAATTCCAATTTGTACCCAAAAAACTGGCAATTGGTAAGCCAAAAGGTAATAAAATTATTGTTTGAATCAAATCCTTCCGTCGCGGCAAAATAGCCTCCCAGTGGAACCGCCGATTTCGCACTGCAACCAATTCGTCTAGCTGTTGCTGTGTCATAACTACCACATCCCCGATCGCATCAAGATACTTACCATCTGCTGTTAGAGTTCCCCAATTAGTAGATAAAATTAGCCATGTGCAGCAAAGCCCCCCTTACTGCAATTCCCAAACCATAAGTGACAAATAACCAGTGATTCTATGTACTTATACTTAATCCGCCATGGCATTGCTGTAGATCTAGATACAATTGCTCCAGATTCCACCCTTACCGATGAATTGAGACCCCTTACTAGAGAAGGACGTAATAAGTTCAAGCAAGTTGCCGAAAAATTGCAAATATCGGGATTAAAATTTGACCTAATTATTACTAGCCCCCTCCTTCGGGCAAAACAAACTGCCGATCTCCTCATTGACAGACAGCTCGGCTCTCAAATAGAGGTATCTCCCCATCTAGCACCAACAGGGAATCTTCCAGCTTGGTTGACTGACTGGGAACAACGATCGAGGGATAGTTTAGCTATTTCCAAACTAGCCTTAGTCGGACACGAACCTAATTTAAGTCAGTGGGCTGAATTGTTAATTTTTGGTAAAGTTTATAACCAGTTAATTCTCAAAAAGGGTGGCATAATTGGGCTAAAATTCCCCAACGGTAAAATAGAGATTGGTACCGCTCAATTACATTTCCTGATTCCGCCCAAATACTTGGTATAAATTACAACTGTCCGAGCATTTTATGGGTTTGGGGCACTACCCGAACCTGTACTAAATACTCTTTCATCAGAGCTTGCCAAGCTAGTACTTGGGTTGGTGTTGGTGCTGTCAAATTGGGATCTGTATGAGGCTGTGCTAACGCAGTCATCGGTTGTAAAAAGACGATGATGCGATCGTTAATAGCTGCGATTAACTGCGCCGCTTGTTGAAGTTCCCCAGGCTGAGTAGTCTGGGAAATAATGATTTTGACAAACACATCCACATCAGTTGTTTGGCACAATTGGAGAAATTCTCGATGTTGTTCCCAGTGGTTTTCGCCGCTGACGCTAGGTAATTTGATATCCATGCCGATGATATCCACATAAGGTAGAATTTGAGCTAGTTGCTGAGGGCGATGTCCACCAGTTTCGAGATAAATTGGTAAATCTACCAACTGCTTGAGTTCTGGGAGCAACTGAGCGAGGAATGGCGCGTGCAATAGAGGTTCGCCCCCAGTGATACTGATACTATCGTGGAGATGTGGTTGATTTTGTCGATCGACCCAATCGAGTAACTGCGACCTAGAGACTGGGTTAGAATGAGTGATGAAATCTCTTTGTCCTGCTGTTTGTTCGATTTCACAAGTGGGTTGTTTTTGCCAGGTATGCTGACTATCGCAATAGTGACACCGCAAATCGCAGCCACCAAAACGGATAAAAATCTGCCGCGTGCCTACATTGATTCCCTCCCCTTGGATGGCAGAAAAAATCTCGATTAAATTAGCTGTGAGTTGAGTCATGAATGGGGAGAGGGGGACTGGGGGACTGGGGGACTGGGGGACTGGGGGACTGGGGGACTGGGAGACTGGGGGACTGGGGGACTGGGAGACTGGGAGACTGGGAGATTGGGAGTGCTCCCCATCTAGATTTCAGTTTATTTATCTTTGCCGTATTTAATATCTTTGAAGATGTGAGCTTAATTAGATGGAAGATTCCCCATATCCAATCGAAACTAAATTTTAACGCGAATCTCCCCGTCCCCTCGTCCCCTCGTCCCCCCGTCTCCCCGTCCCCCCGTCTCCCCCTCCCCGCCCTCCTCATGAC
>JANOPX010000268.1:0-4817 GCA_031422115.1 Chamaesiphon sp. VAR_4_metabat_408
CGAATCCGTTCGTTGATTTGAGGAAGATCGCGGGTGCGTCTTTTCTCGATGATGGGTGATTTAATAGGAATGGGATTTTCTGGGGGGTAAGTGGTCTGGTTATCCTCAATTACAGCTAGCTGTAAATTCGGTTTAAACTAGGTTTGTCGAGTTAATTCAAGACTCTCTAGCTCTATGTAATTATTTTACCCAAGTTCTAGAGAACAAGTGCAAAAGTTTAATATTTTTTAAGCTTAATCTGACCCACATCGGATATTGACGATCGACAAGCATTTAGGAGGCTTATGTTGCAGACTTGGCACCAAAAGGTAGGAAATCAACGGGATTGGATCTGGCGGGGTTGGCAAACTCGATATACTTATCAGCGATGTAGCGATGCCCATCATCGTGATGCTGCGCCAGTATTGTTACTACATGGCTTTGGTGCGTCGATCGGGCATTGGCAACATAATTTAGAGTTTTTGGCTACTCATCATACCGTCTATGGTTTGGATCTAGTCGGTTGGGGCGGGTCGCGAAAGCCTAATGTTGAATATGATATCGATCTGTGGGTCGATCAAGTCTACGATTTTTGGCAGGCATTTGTCGGTCAGCCGATGATTTTGGTCGGCAATTCGATCGGATCTTTAGTTGCTTTAGTTGCCGCAGCTAGGCATCCAGAAATGGCTGCTAGTCTAGTGATGGTTAGCTTACCAGATCTGTCGGCGGAGCAAGAAATGATTCCCAAACCGCTCCAGCCACTAGTCAATGGGATTAAGCGGATTATTCTCAATCCACCCTTCCTGCACACTTTATTTCGGATCGTCAGTCAGCCGAAGGTTGCTCGCAAATGGGCTAAGATTGCCTATGCTAATGCCGATCGAGTTACCGATGATTTAGTTGACTTATTTCTCACCCCAGCTCAAGAAAAAGAGGCTCCGGCTGCATTTGTGAAGATCATGCAGGGGATGACGAGTAGCAATTTTTCGCCAAATATTCGCAAGCTACTGCCCGAACTGCAAATTCCGATGCTACTCCTGTGGGGCTGTGAGGATCGGATGATCCCGCCTGGAACGGCGGCTGTGTTGATTAAATTGAATCCCCGTTTGGAACTAGTCAACCTCGAAGCTGCTGGGCACTGTGCCCATGATGAGATACCAGATATTGTCAATGAAAAGATTCGGACTTGGCTAGATGCTTTGGATAGTTGATAGTTGATAACTAGATAATGAGAATGGGGATAGGTGCAAAATCAGATTCCAGTCAATCAACGATCCTATTCCCTATCCCCTATCCCCTATTCCCTAACCAACTGTAACTTGATCGATCGCGACATCAGTAGTACCCGAAACGCCACTAGCTAGCTCAACCATTCGATCGAGAATTTCTTGGCTGGGTACAGAACCTTTGAGCACCACGCTACCACCAGCTTGGGCAACCCAGAGAGTGTCTACTTCAGTCACACTTGCATCTTCATCAAAAGCGAGGGAGACACGTTTTGCTAGACCGCTTTGGTCGTATTCACCGTTAACGCCGAGGCGTTCTGCTGCAATTTCGCCACCCTCTGGATCTGTTTCACCAGCAGCAGCGACGGGATTTATTTCAGCATTTTCTGGTTTTTCCATGCCGAACATTTTTTTGAAGAAACCCATAATTGTAATACTCCAGGTAGAAAGATAAACCCTATCTATTATGTGGGTTATTCGCGACTAAATTCACAGAATAATTACATTTTTTTTAAAATTGTGACAACTAACAATTGTGAGAGAATATAAAGCTGTGGCTAAATGGTAGCCTTTCGGCTTTACTTTAGGCTTTTAGGCTCTATGCTCTAGGCTTTAGTACTAAAACAGCTAATCCCTATCCCCTAATCCCTATCCCCTAATTTATGAAACATACTCTATCTGTTTTGGTTGAAGATGAATCTGGAGTTCTGAGCCGGATGTCTGGATTATTTGCGCGGCGGGGATTTAATATCGAGAGTCTAGCGGTGGGTCCGGCGGAGCAATCAGGTAGATCTCGCGTCACAATGGTAGTTGATGGGGATGAACACTCGATCGATCAGCTCACCAAGCAGTTGTACAAGCTGGTAAATATCTTGACGGTATTGGATATCACGGATATTCCCTCAGTCGAGCGAGAATTGATGTTACTCAAAGTCAGTGCCGATAGTACGAGTAGATCGGAAATTCTCGAACTTGCAGGTATTTTCCGCGCACGGGTAGTTGATGTCGCCGAAGATGCGCTGACACTAGAAATAGTTGGCGATCCAGGTAAGATTGTAGCGGTGATCCAAGTCTTGGGAAAATTTGGGATTAGAGAAATCGCTCGGACTGGCAAAGTCGCTCTCACCAGGGAATCGAAGGTGAATACTGAGTCCTTGAAATTGTAAATAATCCGGCTCCTGACAGCTAGTAGTGATATGATTATGAAGTAAAGATTAAGTTTGTGTTGATTAGTGCTGTAATAGGCGTGATAAAAGTACTGTTAGCTCCAGATGGTATTAAGCGATTCTCTTATGGAGACAC
Source organism: Chamaesiphon sp. VAR_4_metabat_408 (assembly GCA_031422115.1). GTDB lineage: Bacteria > Cyanobacteriota > Cyanobacteriia > Cyanobacteriales > Chamaesiphonaceae > Chamaesiphon. The sequence goes on from JANOPX010000268.1 coordinate 2,508, forward strand.
TAAGTGAACAAACAGCAGTGTCATAGCGAGTATAAATTATTTTGTCTGGTCTTCTCTCAATTGCAGTATTGGCTGACTCCACGGATCTATTACCGTTATTGAGTCAATATTTGGTTGCCGAGCGTTATGTATTGCAGTATTTTACCAGTCAATCAGAATTCCTCGCGCAGATCGAGCTAGCCAAGCACGATCTAGACTGCCTAATCTTTTACTCTCAACAGCAACTACTACCTGTCATCAATCATCTGTACGATCGTGGACTGATTTTACCCGTGGTGATCGTCCATCGACTAGTCTCACCTAATTTACCAGCAATCGAGCAGCCTACCGCAGTCGATTCATCCCCATCTAGTAGTTATATTTATCAATCATCAGAAGTAATTTTGGCAGTTACCGAGCTGTCAGAGATTGGTGTGGCGATCGATAAAGCCATCGCAAAATTTTTGAACTTAACTCCCATCGTACTAGTCACCGAGGATACTATTCCAACTACAACAAAGATTACCACCGTCGAACCAAATTTTCTGATCCAGCAACAAAGACGTTTAGCTCAGAAGCTAAACGAACGACTGGGATATTTGGCTGTTTACTACAAGCGCAATCCTCGGTACTTTTTTCGGAATCTCGATCGCCAAGAGAAGCAAGAGCTACTCGATCTGCTAAAATCTCAATACCGCAAAATTGTCCTAGACTATTTTGCCGATAGTGCTCAACTCAATGACAAAATCGATGAATTTGTGAGTGCTACCTTCTTTAGGGATATGGCTGTTTCGGAGATTGTCAAGATTCACATGGAATTGATGGAAGAATTCTCCAATCAGCTAAAATTGGAAGGACGAAATGAGGACATTTTACTGGATTACCGCCTCACCTTGATTGACATTATTGCCCATCTGTGCGAAATGTATCGTCGATCGGTACCACGAGAGGTGTCATAATTCAGATTCGATCGGACATTAAGATCCGAGGTTTGCTGCAACTAATCAAGTAACCAAAATCGCTACAACACCATCATTTATTAGCACAGCCGCTTCAATCGGCGTATAATCACCTCTCACTAATCGAGTCGAATAACGAACTATTGATAATTAACAGGTTAACTTATGACTCCTTTAATGAAAACTTACGTCTTAAAGCTTTATGTCGCTGGAAATACGCCCAATTCAGTCAGAGCACTCCGAACGCTTAAGAACATTTTAGAAGAAGAGTTCAAAGGCGTATATGCACTTAAAGTAATCGATGTACTCAAGAATCCGCAATTAGCAGAAGAAGATAAAATATTAGCAACTCCTACACTCTCAAAAGTTTTGCCACCACCAGTTCGCAAAATTATTGGTGACTTATCCGATCGAGAAAAAGTCCTAATTGGCTTGGATCTGCTGTACGAAGAGCTATCCGAACGAGATGGGGACTTTTAGGATCTAAAACTTTGATTAGTTAATTGTCACCTACTTGATATTAGGCTTCAGCGCAGAGGTTGCGTCGGCAACAGCTAGTTAGTTCAGTTGTTTAGTTAGAAAAATTTCAAATCTCCGCAATGATCGGTACAAACAAATTAGCAGAACTACCTTTAAATCCCCTCGGTGTGCAGAAAATTCATACCATGATTGAGGGTTTTGACGACATTTCACACGGAGGTTTACCTATTGGTAGAACTACTATTCTAAGTGGGACATCGGGGACGGGTAAAACCATGTTAGCTGTGCAATTTATCTACAATGGCATTTCCTACTTCGATGAACCTGGTATCTTTGTTACCTTTGAAGAATCACCTGCGGACATTATCAAAAATGCCCATAGTTTCGGTTGGGATCTCCAAAAATTAATTGACGATGGTAAACTATTTATCCTCGATGCTTCCCCCGATCCTGAAGGACAGGAAGTAGTCGGTAACTTCGATCTATCGGCCCTAATTGAACGAATACAGTACGCTTTTACGAAATATAAGGCCAAGCGCGTGTCGATCGATTCCGTCACCGCTATCTTCCAGCAATATGATGCTGCATCTGTCGTCAGACGGGAAATTTTTCGACTGGTAGCCAGACTCAAACAAATGGGCGCAACTACGATTATGACCACTGAACGGGTCGAGGAATATGGCCCCGTTGCTCGATTTGGAGTGGAGGAATTTGTTTCTGATAACGTGGCAATCGTCCGCAACGTATTAGAAGGCGAACGTCGCCGCCGCACCATTGAAATCCTCAAATTGCGGGGCACAACCCACATGAAGGGCGAATACCCATTTACAATCACCAACCACGGCATCAACATCTTTCCATTGGGGGCGATGCGGCTGACTCAGAAGTCTTC
>JANOPX010000269.1:0-15719 GCA_031422115.1 Chamaesiphon sp. VAR_4_metabat_408
GTGTAGAGAAACTTGCCCTTTTTCGGATTTGAAATAAGTCTTTTCACTCGCTTTAACTTCTTCATCAGTTAATCGCGCCATCTGAAGGTTCGTGCTACGGTACATCGGCGGCGTGCCAGCAGGCGTATTCAGCAGCATGAGTGTGTATTCACCGTTTGCATCATTATAGGTAGCTTGCTGGACGGGATACTTGCCATCGGCAATTGGTGCCTGGTTAGTATTATTGCTAACGCTCGGTTTTTGGACTGAGCTGGAGCCAGATCGATCTTGCCCTTGGTTTGACCGACTTTCATCTCCACCGCAGGCTACTGAAGTGAGCGATAAGGTCAACGCCATAAAAATTATTATTAATCGACGTAACATATAAGCTGATTTCATGACTGTTATGTTCTTTGTTTTAGCTAATTTTTAGGTCGTTGGCGTAGCCTACCGTAGGTAATCGACAATTTAAAATACCAGGGCAAAAGGCGACAGAGGATTTGGTTCGATCGAGGATATTAAATCGAACAGTTCTCTTCACCTTGTATACCTATTTTAACCGATAACTGAATTACTCAAATACCCAGTAAACCGATCTTAACGATCTGGTTAACCGCATCCTATTTGTTAAATTCACGATCCACCATCCACCATTCACCATCCACTCTTTACAATGGAATTAACTCAGGGAAATTCTGAAGCACTTGATCGTCAGTAAGTTCGTCTCCAAACCGAGCCGGAGAAAAATGCACGTAAATTGCCCGTAAACGTTCTTGATAATGCAGATTAATCAATGACTTTAAAGCAGTTTTCATCGCAGTCATATCTGCTAAATCTGCTTCAATGCTTGGCTCTTCACCTTCTAATGCTACTGTCAACATCAAAATCAAATTTCGGGTCGGAGTGAGTGTTAATTTATCGTTCGGATTGCTGCTAGCTTCACTCAAATCTGGTTCGCTCAGATAGCGTCCGGCGGAATCTGTAAACAGTTCATTAGCATAGTCACCTGCTCCACCTTCATCCCAGAATACATCACCTTCATTGGCAGCCGATCGCCAGTAGGTATCATACTGCAATAGATTTTGACAGATTTCGACTAATCCCTCGCCCACAATCGTCAAATCGCCGTCGGCTTCGATTGCTTGTCTGGCTGCTTGGTTTAAGATCCCTAGTAGTGGAGACACTTCTTCGCCACCTAGATGTAGGAAAATACGGGCGACGACAAATTGGGTTTTGCCTGTAAGTTTATTAAATTGGTCGCGTAGGCTCATAAAAGTTAGGAGTTGGGAGTATTGAGTCTATTCTAGAATACGATTTCAACTGAAATAGAACGCTCTATCGACATTTAACTATCTTTCCTGAGAGGATTGGAGCTAACCTTTGTGGGAGAGAAAGTCAACTAGAGGTTATTATGGTCAAAATAGGCGATCGATATCAAATAGCTATGGTTATCCTGGAGCGCGATCTACAGATCGCAGCAGTCATCTTCGACCTTGATGGTGTAATTACTGATACGGTTCACTTCCATTATCTCTCATGGCAACGATTGGCCGATGAGGAGCAGATTCCGTTTGACAAACTGACTCACGATGGCGGGATGTTGGGATTGAATCGAGAGGACGCGCTGTGCTATCTGCTGGGAGATCGTCAGATCGATTCGATCCAGCAACAAGTATTATTAAAGCGGAAAAATGATTATTATTTAGAATCGATCGATAATCTTAATAACAATCATCTGCTCCCAGGTATCGGCAATCTATTGGTAGAAATTCATGCTGCTGGCGTAAAAATTGCCCTTGGCTCTTCGAGTAAAAATGCTGAACTAGTGTTGAAAAGATTGGGGATTCAGCACTTTTTCAATTTCATAGCTGACGGTCATAGTGTGCCACGCCTTAAACCCGCGCCAGATATTTTCCTCTACGCGGCTGAGTCAATCGCTGTCGAGCCGCGCCAGTGCTTGGTGATCGAAGATGCTCCCGCAGGTGTCGCCGCAGGGCTGGCGGCGGGGATGTGGGTGCTGGGTGTCGGGCCGTTAGAGCGATTGGCACAGGCAGATCTCGTCTTACCAACCTTAGCCGGAGTTGGCCTGGTAGACATTCTGGCGAAGCTGAAATATTGCGTTAATTAACAAATAATCGATCGTTAATAACTTATGTCTCAAAAATTTAACATTGGCACTAATGTGCAGATAATTGCGCTACCAACATATCTAAAAACAGCCGATCCGATGCCGATGTTGCGCTCTCCGAGTGTACTTGAGCTAGGATCGATCGGAGTGATTATCGATCGCCAACCTGGCAATTATTGGGCTGTAAAATTCAGGCAAGGTGCTTTTTTACTAGAAGATCGTTACTTGGATGTTGTTTCGCCAGCATCAACCTGAGATTGCGATACAAAAATTAGCGTTGCTTATCGATCTCATCAGTTATCCTGAAGATACAAGCATAAACTTACAAGGTAGATCGAGATGACACAGGCGTTTAATGGTGGAGACAATAGCAGATTCTCTGTAAGCTCGGCTCCGTCAAAGCTATGGCAGAACATCGCCATTGGGAGTCTGGGTTTCTGGTTGAGTGGTAGTTTGATGTTAGACTTCGTAGTCATGCCAACCATGTGGGCGACTGGGATGATGGAGAGCAGTGGCTTTGCTTCGGCAAGTTATAGTATTTTTTGGATTTTCAATCGAGTCGAATTAGTCTGCGCTGCGGCTGCGCTGAGTACGATCTGGGCCTTGAGTCAGGTCAATCTAACCAGTGTCGATACAAACCGTAAAATGTTTGCAGGTGCAGTGATGCTGATGGCGATCGCCCTCACCTATACTTTTATTCTCACTCCTTACATGAGTGGCTTAGGTTTTGACGCAGATATCTTCGCAATCTCCAAATCTTTGCCAGCAGAAATGGATCGGATGCATTCGATTTACTGGGTCTTAGAAGTAAGTAAATTAGCGATTGTAGGGATGTTATTATTCTTAGTCGATCGATTTACTTCAGAACATGTTTAAACACTAACTAAGATTAAAATAGCCGTAACCGATTCGATCTGGTTACGGCTATTTCGATCGAGGTTTAATTACTTTTACTGTGTTGTTCGATCGGAAACCTAAGTTAATCGGGTCACGGTTGCTGGGATCTTTGCCAGAGCAGAGATCGAGTGAGTTCTGGCAAAGATTAAAATCATTAATAGTGGCATGGTCATTATATGATTCGTTAAAATCTAATTGTCTAGAAAATTCGCAACAGCCAATCGTGACCCAAAAACTAATTACCTCACCGATTCCCCAGATCGTCAAGCAACAACGCGAGTTTTTTCGGACCGGACAGACTCAATTGCTCTCCTTTCGCCTAGAACAGCTTACCAAGCTCAAACAGGCGATCGTCGATCGTCAGGATGCAATTATTCAGGCAGCTAAAGCCGATCTCGGTCGTCCGGCTTTTGAAGCCTACTTTGAGATTGCCACCCTCGGCGAAATTAATCTCGCCCTCAAACAGCTCAAAAGTTGGGTCAAGCCACAACGGGTCAAAAGCCCGATCGATCAATTTCCCGCTTCGGCATGGATTCAGCCCGATCCTTTGGGCGTGGTGCTGATTATTGGCCCGTGGAACTATCCATTTCAACTAATTATATCGCCGTTAGTGGGTGCGATCGCCGCCGGAAATTGTGCCATTCTCAAACCTTCCGAACATGCCCCTGAGACATCGCGGGTGGTAGCCGAGCTAATTGCAGCTACCTTCGATCCTCACTATGTTGCCGTTGCCGAAGGGGATGTCAACATCAGTCAACAACTCCTGGCTGAAAAGTTCGACCATATTTTCTTTACAGGCGGGACGGCAGTTGGGCGGATTGTGATGACAGCAGCGGCTCAACATCTCACTCCCGTGACTCTGGAGTTGGGCGGTAAAAGTCCCTGTATTGTGGACAGCAATATTCACCTCGATCGAGCGGCTAAACGGATTGCCTGGGGCAAGTTTATCAATACTGGTCAAACTTGCATTGCGCCAGATTACCTGCTGGTGCAGCGTCAAATCGAGCCTGCTCTGGTCGATCGCATCAAATACTACATCAAAGAATTCTACGGCGAAAATCCAGCCCAAAGTCCCGATTATGGCCGGATTATCCACAGCCAACATTTCGATCGGCTGATTGGCTTTTTGGATCGAGGGGAGATTATTCTCGGCGGTGAATCCAATCCTACCGATCGCTATCTAGCTCCAACTCTGATCGATGGAGTCACTTGGGACGATCCGGTGATGCAGGAGGAGATATTTGGGCCGATTTTGCCAATTCTGACTTATGACACCCTAGAAGAGGCGATCGCTCAAGTCAATGCGCGCCCAAAACCCCTAGCTCTGTACTTTTTTAGTCAAGATCGCGATCGACAAGAACAGGTTTTGCGGACGACTTCATCTGGCGGAGTCTGTATCAACGATACCGTGATGCAGGTTGGCGTTACTAGTTTACCTTTTGGTGGTGTCGGGGAAAGTGGCATGGGTTCTTACCACGGCAAAGCAAGTTTCAATACTTTTTCCCACTTCAAAAGTGTGCTCAGACGTGAATTTTGGCTCGATCTGGGCTGGCGTTATGCCCCCTATACTGCCCAAAAACTCAAACAAATTAAAGGAATCGTGACAGGTTAAAAGCTGGTTGAGAGTATTAGCAACCGGAGTAATCCAGTGTTAATGCGACTTGCCCTCACCCCCAACCCATCTCCCAAGCTTGGGAGCGTCGTTTTTATTCTGGGGGAACCCCAGAATAAAAAAACGACAAGACAGAGGGGAGCCGGAACCGCAGGTTCTGGCGGGGTGAGGGCAACGGGACTTCGCTTTTACAAGTGACCTCTCGCCAATCGATATTTAGATATTTCAAAATCATCAAGTTATTCCCCCCAAATCGACCATGATTCGATTTAATTTGTCATTAATTAGCTCAAAAGCTTTACCGCGATGACCGATCGATCTTTTGGTTTCCTTGGGCATTTCGGCGAAACTAAGTTCAAGTTCGGGTACATAAAAAATCGGATCGTAACCAAATCCATCTACACCCCTGGGAGCAAAGAGAATTTCCCCATGACAGATACCTTCTGCTTGAGCGGCGATCGATCCATCGGGACGTGCAATCGCGATCGCACAGACAAATTGTGCCTGACGATCGACCCTTTCGCCCAATTCTTTTAACATGCGATCGATCCGCTCCTTATCGCTATTGGCATACCGCGCCGAATAAATCCCTGGCGCACCACCAAGTGCATCTACCTGCAATCCAGAGTCATCAGCGATCGCCCAACAATCGAGGGCGATCGCCACTTCAGAGGCTTTCTGACAAGCATTAGCCGCAAAAGTAGTTCCTGTTTCATCCACATCCAATTCGGCAGGTTTGAGAGCTAATTCCCAGTCAGTATCACCCAGGTATGCCTGCATTTCTTTCAGTTTGCCAGGATTGCTAGTAGCTACAATTAGTTTTGTCATACTGATTTTGGATTTTGGATTTTGGATTTTGGATTATTCAGATCTTGCACCAAGTAAGCTTCCCACCATTATTCTGTAGGGGTGCCCCTTGTGGGTACCCAAAGATTGAAGAATTAGTAATTCTGACAACTGGTGCAAGATGTGAGTGAGTTGACTTGCAACCGTCTCTGTTTGGGTCATAATTGGCATATCATTATTGTTGACACGCAAACAGCCTAGAGCCGAGATTATGAGCACAATCGAATATTTTTATCGTTGTACGTCGATTGTTAGCTCACTTCTGATTTTAACTAGTTCTGCGCCAGTTTTAGCGGCTTTTCCGCGTCCGATTCGCACTCCAGGAGGGATGGTGACATCCGCGCATCCTTTGGCGACTCAGGCGGGTGTAAATATATTAGCGCGAGGGGGTAATGCGATCGATGCAGCGGTTGCGACTACTTTGGCGATCTCCGTGGTAGAGCCTTTTTCGGCGGGAATTGGTGGCGGGGGTTTTATGCTCGTGAAAATGGGAAATGAGACAAAATCTCTCGATTTTCGGGAACGCGCACCCCAGAAAGCATCGCGAAATATGTATCTAGATGCACAGGGGAAAGTGCGCCCGAATGCCAGTCTGGAGGGACATTTAGCTGCTGGAGTGCCGGGGACGATCGCTGGATTAGCCGCAGCTCACCAGAAGTATGGTAAATTACCTTGGCGAGTAGTGGTGCAACCTGCGATCGATCTCGCCCGAAAGGGATTTAGAGTGAGCGATTTGTATACAGTACAAGCCAAATCCAAGCAAAAACTCCTCGCCAGCAATCCCGCCGCTCGTCAAATCTTTACCCGCAATGGGCAACCGCTCCAACCAGGGGATAAACTAATTCAAACAGACTTAGCCCGCACTTTAACTTTAATCGCTCGGAACCCACAAAGCTTTTATACAGGATCGATCGCCGCAGCCATCGATCGCGATATGCGGCGCAACAAGGGCTTGATTTCTCTATCTGACTTAAAATCTTACCGATCTAGATGGTTGGAGCCGCTATGTGGCAAATTTCGCCAGTACAGCGTCTGTTCGATGCCGCCACCATCCTCTGGTGGGGTACATCTATTGCAAATCCTGAATACGCTCGGTAATACTGACTTGAATGCGATGGGTTGGCATAGTCCCGACGCGCTCCATCTCTTGATAGAATCGATGCGAATCGCCTATGCCGATCGATCGGAACATTTAGGCGATCCTAATTTTAATAATATCCCCGTATCGGCATTAACCAATCCCGCCTACGCCGCCAAACGTCGTCAGGAAATAACGCTGGATAAAGCACGTCCATCTAATACTGTAAAACCAGCCACAGCCGCAGAATTAAGTAAGTTCGTTGGCGTAGCCTCTCCCCTGGAGAATCGATCTAATAATTCACCCAAGATCGATAATAAAGGCATTCGGGAACGATCGGCAAATCCCCCAGCAACTATTACCGAATCGATGGACACCAGTCACCTAAATGTAGTTGACAACCAGCGAAATGTGGTGAGCCTCACCTTCACAATTAACTACCGTTTTGGTGCGGGGGTAGTGGTACCAGGAACGGGGATATTATTAAATGATGAAATGGATGATTTCGCCATTTCTCCAGGGGTACCCAACGTCTTTGGCTTGATTGGTGGCGAGAAAAACTCGATCGCACCAGACAAAACACCACTTTCTAGTATGACACCAACGATCGTCACCGAAAACGGTAAATTCAAAATGGCGATCGGCGCACCAGGCGGGAGTACGATTATTACTACAGTCCTCCAAATCTTACTCAATGTCTTGGAGTACAAAATGGATATCAGCGCAGCAGTAAGCGCAGGCAGAATCCATCATCAATGGCTACCCGACAAACTCAATGTCGATCCTTGGGGATTTGATGCTGCAACTCTCGCCGAATTGCGCCGTCGGGGACATCAAATCGAACCACGCGGCTATTGGGGTAATGCAAATGCTATCCAACAATTACCCGATGGAACTCTAGAAGGTGCAGCAGATCCTCGCGGGGAAGGTACCGCACAGGCAAGTAGACGAAATAAATTTTGATATCCAAGATGAAAATTAAAATTAAAAAGATAGCACAAGTTATGGTTGTTGGCTTTTTACTTGCATATATTTCCAGCGATACTGCACGAGGAAATTCCCAACTGAGTAGTGGTAGTCAACAGTTACCACATAGCCTAGTTCGGGGAAATGGCACAGATGTAGTAGAGTTCAGTATTGGTAATGAAGAGTTAGTGAAATTACTAGCAAATCCAAATACAAAGTTCGCAACCTTAAAATATCGATCTATCCCTCCATATCCTAGAGAAAATAGTGAAGACTTACAGGAATTGATGGAAAATCCAAATTCAGTTTCGGAATTTCTACACTTGATTCCCCTGCCTCAATATGACACAACTGTAGATAAAGAAACTGGGATTATTCTTCCTGTTTCAGGTAAAAATCCACCAGGAATGGCAGATGATGGTATGTACCAAACACCAAATGGGATTAGATATAAAGAGATTTCCAAGCCAGGGAAAATTGGTCGTCAATACATCCAGCCTGACGGAAGCTATGCCAAAATTGGTGAAGCAATAAGATTACCAAATGGTAGAGTATATCAGAATAAGAAGAACAAAATTTTATATCAAGAAGGTTTAATTTCATTAGATAGTGCCACACCACCAGTCAATATAGACAAGATAGATGAGGAAAGTTTTGATTTTGGGTATTGATATATCATCTTGCCAGAGCTGGCGAAGTATTTTCAGTTTACCACTACTGAAGACTAGGGCAGATACCAGAATATTAGTATCAATTACGGCTCGCACTAGTTGTGTCATTTTAGATCGCTGTGAGAGTCCCTTGCCCAAGTCACCGCATCGATGATATCTTGCTCATTGAGATCTAGAGCCGCTAATTTGGCTCGTACTGCATCAGCCCGTTGAATTTTGACTGGAGTAAGCACGATCTGCCCAGCTTCAACTTTGACATCAAAGTACTCGGTTGGCTCGATTTCGTTGGTAATGCTTCTGGGTAAGGTAAGCTGATTTTTAGCTGTTAACTTGGCTAGCACCTTCAATCTCCGTTGCGATAAAGTAAGGAATCCTTACTTTAGGATAAATCAACACCCTTAAAATTTAACTGGTGTTTTGAGTACGGTGGGAATAGCTGTGAGAATCTGTTCTACAACGTCTTCGGGTGGGAGATTCTTTGCGATCGAAATATGGATATCGGCTTCAGCATATCGAGGTTGTCGTTCCGCGCCAATTCGTTGTAACTTAGTATAAAGATCGTCGGGTGTATCTAACAATGGTCGAGTAGTATCACCTTGCAATCGATCGACCAAAACCTCTACAGTAGGATTTAGCCAAACTACCAGCCCTTGATGTAGATGGTTCCAGTTTTCCCGTTTGACCGGAATTCCACCGCCTGTAGCGACAACTAGGCGGGTGTGGGCGGAGATTTCGGCGAGTACTTGGGTTTCGACTTCGCGAAATTCTGCTTCGCCAGCAGATGCGAAAATTTCGGCAACACTTTGGTTGAGTAATTTTTCGATCGTGATATCCGTATCGATAAAACCATAGCCCAAATGTTCGGCGAGTAGTTTACCCACTGTACTCTTCCCCGAACCCATCATGCCGATCGGGTAAATATTTATCCCCTGTAAGTCAAACGTCATCATCGACCTTTATTTATTTTTTGGTAGGATCTACTAATTCCAATTCCGAGAGGCGGAATGTGACCATCTTATCCCAGTTACCACCTTCAAAAATGACCGCAGCTTTACCATCAGTGACTCGCTGCACAAATCCTTGAGTGCCAAAATAGATATCATTGATATTTTTGACACGAATTATCGAACCAGGCAAAATCATCATCTAATTCCACTCAATCTATTGACTAAACTCCAGTGTAGCCCAACTTGGACTCCACTCTAGAAAATTCCTCAGTGTACCTCAGTGAAACCTCAGTGTACCTCTGTGTTAAAAAACACCAAATCTAACTCAGCACTAGAAACCGCAACATATTCAAGATTACTGCAATTTAAGGAATTTTTCCAAAGCTGCAACCATTGTTGGCGGCCAGCGGCGGGTATTTTTGACCCAATCTAGATCTTTGTAGCGACTATCCAAACCGATGACGGATACCCAATTACTTTCGGCTTCACCTGTTTGACCATCTTGCCATAGTACGGCACTCAAAGCAGCGCGAGGATCGGCAAAATCTCGATATTTACGGACGATATTTTTCAGGGTACGAAGAGATTCGGCTGTTTGTCCGGTTTGATATAAGGCTAGGGCATAATTTGCACGGGCAAAGGCAAAGTTAGGGGCGATTTCGGAGGCTTTGAGATAGTTGGTAATTGCTGCATCCCATTCACCCAAACCACCATAAGCATTACCCAAATTGTTGTAACCCATTGCATCTTTGGGGTCTAGGGTGAGAAGATACTGATAGTCAGCGATCGCTTCCGTCCATTTGCCCAATCCTTCCAATGCTGTGCCCCGATTGAGATAAGCGTCAGGACGATCGGGTAATAATTCGATCGACCTATTAAAATCGGCGATCGCTAGATCTAGTTTATTCTGACTGACGCGAGAATTTCCCCGATTGCTCCAAATTGCGGGATTCTGGGGGAAAAGATCCAATAACTTCGTCCACTGCTTTTCCGCTTCGACAAAATTGCCCTCATTCGTGGCTGTAAAGGCTTTTGTCCGCAGTTCATCACCCAATTGTAGCTGGACATCAGTAACATTAGTTGCTGTCGCCTGCGCCCATACAGGGGCAACTGGAGCCAACATCAATAATGCGATCGCCAAAATACTCACCAACCAACGCCAGACCATAACTATATCCCGATATTGCTCCTCTAAATGTAAGGCAATGAACCAGAACTATCAATGAAACCACTGGGATAGCACCAAAGAAATTTTGGAGTTGGGAGCGAAAAGTGCAATCTTGGGGTTTCCCCAAGTGAAGCACCTTTTCAAGACAGTTGGGAGTTGCAGAAACTTTGAAAACATACCTTGATTGAGCAACGCCGAAATTTTTAACTGCTCAAACCCTTACCTTTATGGCTTCTGTCACCCCACTTATCATAGCCTCGCCCCAAAAACACTGTTTTTCGGAGATCGTGCGGTACACTATAGGGTGACAGAATGGGCAGCACATTAGTGGGAGGAAGTTGCTTTGGATGAATTGCGAACGGCTTTAGAATTGGCGAGCGAAGACGAATTACAGCAATTAACCAAAATTCTGTTTAGCCGTAAATTCAACCCTCTAGACTATGTACGCACGCCGGATTTGGTCGAAATCCAGAGTCAGGATCGCCAGACTTGGCTAGATGCGATCGAAGATCGATTTCGATTTTTGGCTGCTGATGGAATGACTGTATTGCAGGGGAAAACCCAGGGAGTCAGCTACCGTCAGACGTTGGTACAAGTTTGTCGCTACCTCAAAATCTCTTATTCCAATCAGCTCAGTACGACAGATTTGGAATCGGAAGTATTTTTATATTTGATGGGCAAAAATTGGCACAAATTACCCAGTGACGATCGAGCATCCCTCACTATTCGCGTCCAAAATTCTCTGGCAAATACTAAATTCGATCGACCATTACCCGCACACATTCAACACGATCCAATTAAGCTCATTTTAAAGGGTAGTAGTGCGATCGCTGTTAGTTCGGTAATTAAACCATTAGTCCTACATCAAATCGCTCGTCAATTTGCGCTACATTTTGCTAGTTATCAAGTTGCTAGACAAACGCTAATTCGCGGCGGAATTGCCGCTACAAGTCAATTGCAGGGCTATATTGCTCTCTATATGGCAAAGCGGGGCATGGCGATGACAGCAGCCCAACAGGTGGCAGTACGGGGCGTTTTTGCAATACTTGGCCCAGCGATGTGGGGTTGGTTCTTTGCTGATTTGGGTTGGCGATCGATCTCGACAAATTATGGTCGAATTATTCCCACTATTGTAGCATTAGCTCAAATTCGGTTGACTCGATCGACTGATTTTGAACTCGGGTACTGTTAGAGAAATGGATGGCATCGATAACGCAGGTAACGCAGAGTATGAAGAGATAAAGGAGTACGCGAAAGAGTTGGTTAGAGGGGTTTGGAAGGCTTTTAAGTAACTCATTACAACAAGTCATATTTTAAGGAGTTATTGTGACTAATTTACCATTCGACCCGCAGACACTACCTGAATTAATCGAGCAGGGATATATTACTCGCCAAACTCACCCAAAATTATCCCTGACGATTTATAACTATACTGCGAAGGCGCAGTACGACAGGTTTTGGGTACCTGCAACCCTCAATTGTCGCGGATTGGTGCTTGACGACGGGTATTATCCGATCGCGCGCCCATTACCCAAATTTTTTAACCTTGAAGAATATCAGGGCAAGATTCCCGAAGGGGTGCCAAATATCTACGAGAAGCTCGATGGATCGTTGATTATCTTGTTCTACTACCAAGGCAGTTGGGAAGTGGCTTCGCGGGGCAGCTTTGCATCGGAGCAAGCACAGACAGCACGGGCATTGTTTGCCAATTATCAGTTAGATGGATTAGACACAGAATATACCTATTTATTTGAAATCATCTATCCCAACAATCGGATTGTGGTAGATTATGGCACCGTCAAGCGGTTGGTATTACTCGCCGCAGTACATACTCAGACGGGCGCGGAACTAGACCATAATGAGGTAAATTGGCTCGACAAAGCTGAAACTTACCCAGCTACAGCTATCCCCGAATGGGTGAAATCGATCGAGGCGCGACAAGCAGAACTCAATAACCACGAGGGTTTTATCCTCAAATGGCCGAATGGTTTCCGGCTCAAGTACAAACTCGCCGATTATGTCAGACTTCATCGCATCATCACGCGGGTACAAGCCAAAGATATCTGGGAATGTCTGAGCCAAAACCAAAACTTAGACCAATTTCTCGATTCTGTCCCCGACGAATTCTATAATTGGGTCAAAGATACGAGAGTAAAATTAGAGACTAAATATCAGGATATCGAAACTGAATGTCAGCGAGTATTTGCAACATTGGGAGATGTTGTCACAGATCCTCCAACCAATCGCCGAGAAGTAGCGATCTATTTTCAGACTCAAAAATATCCAGGTATTCTGTTTCTCATGTTGGATGGTAGAGACTATACCCAAGTCATCTGGAAACTAATTAAACCACCTTATCAGCTCCCATTTCGCTCGGATAGTGATGAGAGTGAAGGGGAGGGGGAGAGGGGGAGACGGGGGGACGGGGAGACGGGGGGACGGGGAGACGGGGAGACGGGGGGACGGGGAGACGGGGAGACGGGGAGAGGGGGAGACGGGGAGACGGGGAGACGGGGGGACGGGGAGACAATTGGAGCTAATCAAGTCATCCAGTCGGCTAATTCTCTAGTCTCCCAGTCCCCAAGTCCTCCAGTCCTCCAGTCCCCAAATCTTTCTGCAACGCGGATTCTAAAACTGATCCTCACTAAAGGCTTACCCGCGAGTGGGAAGACAACTTGGGCAAAAGAATATATCCAAAAATATCCAGAGACAGCCAATCTTTGTAAAGACGATCTCCGGTTACAACTCGGTGGGACAAATAAGCGTGAAAAACGGGTAATTAAAGTCCGTGATTTGTTGACTGAATATTACTTTAGTCAGGGTTATTCGGTAATTTGGTCGGATACAAATCTCAATCCCGTTCACCTTCGCCGTGCAACCGAATTAGCTACACAACATCAAGCAAAAGTTAGCATTCAAGACTTTACCAAAGTCGAACTGGCTGAATGTATCAAACGCGATTTGGTGCGGCCAAATTCTGTCGGACAACAGGCGATCGAGCAGATGTATTATGATTATTTACATCAAACTGAACCAGCACCACCATTCGATCCAAATCTACCAAATTGCTATATAGTTGATATCGATGGTACTCTGGCAATTAATAATACACGCAGTCCCTTTGCGTGGGATAAAGTGGGGGAAGACGCGCTCAATCCGGCTGTCGCGAAAATGGTCGAAAAATTGGGGCGAGATAGTACCATTATCATTTTTTCGGGTCGATCGAGTGTCTGCCGCGACCTGACAATTGGCTGGCTCAAGCAGTATAATATCAACTACAAAGACTTGTTTATGCGTCCGGCTGACGACCAACGCGCTGACGATGTGCTCAAGTCAGAATTATACTATCAAAATATTCTCGATCGGTATAATGTCCTGGGGGTAATTGACGATCGACCTAAAGTTTGTCGCATGTGGCGGAGATTAGGTTTGAGCGTATTTCAAGTGGGCAATCCCGACTATGAATTTTAGTCTAGATTGAATCTTGCGGCTCTGTTGTAACAATAAAGAATATATCAGAAGTATCATTCCAGTAGGTTTGGGTGGGCATAATAGGTTACGCCTAGGCTATGTTGTTTTGAGTTAGCTTTTTACATTTTTAGTTCAAATGATGTATGGCAACAGTTCGGAAATCGATCTATCTGCGCTGATGAATTGTATTTTACGAAGCAATTTCGACTAACTATTATTTATGTCTAACCCCGATCCTAAATTGCTATCCGAACGAAAGATCGATCTACCTCTGCATCAAGCTCATGCACAGGCTCAAAAACTTTACCAACAAGGTAACGATCGAGCATTTAGAAAAGACTATCAGCAAGCGATCGAATATTATACTCAAGCACTGACTCTAAACGATCGATTTGTCGAAGCTTATTGTGCGCGGGGTCAATCAGCGATCGAATTAAAAGATTATAATCTTGCTAAAACTGACTATACAAATGCGCTAAAACTCAGTCCTGGGTTGGCAATCGCCTATGGCGGATTAGCTCGATCTTATTATGGTTTTCGAGATTATCCCGCCGCACTCATCGCTTGTAACCATGCGATTCAAAATGACATTAGTCGGACTAAATTAGAAGGAATACCTAATTTAGAATTTCATCTCTGTCGCGCTGTTATTAGTAAAAAATTAGCTGATTACCCTCAAATATTACTTGATTGTAAACCAATTCTCGAACATGAACCCCATCAAATCCCCGCCAGGTGGTTGAATGCGATCGCTCATTTTCATTTAGGTAACTATAAACTTGCCTTAATTAATCTCGATCGCTATGTCAATCTAAAATCAAATGATTCCTATGCCTACTATTATCGGGGCATGTGTCACGAACGACTGGACGATTTCTCCCAAGCATTGGGAGATTTCAACCTAGCGATCGAACTTCAAGGAGATCGGGCAGCTTTTTATCGCAAACGCGGACATGTACGTCAAAAATTGGGCGACTTTACGGCGGCGATGACTGACTATGATGAAGCTATTCGATTAGATCCTCGCATGGCTGAGGCATATTCTCGTCGCGCTGATATATATATTAGTCGGGGAGATCTGGCTGCTGCATTGATGGAATGCGATCGATCGATCCAGCTTAATCCTAAATTGATTAGTGCCTATTATCAGCGCGGAGTTATTAATACTGAATTTGGGAATCTTCATGCAGCATTAGCCGACTATCATCGATTGATTCAACTCAATCCTCAAGATCTAAATGCTTATATCCAACGGGGTTGGATCTATTTTCGTCACGGCGAATATCCGGCGGCGATGGAAGACTGCGAACAGGTATTGGCGATCGATCGAGACTCAATTTCGGCTCACTATCTATTGGGTGTGTTACGCTCTCTATCAGGATTCAAGCAAGAAGCTATTTTTAGTTTTACTAGGGCGATCGATCTTCAGCCTAATTTTGTTTGTGCTCTATATCATCGCGGCTTGCTCCGTCACGATCTCAAGGATGTCGAGAGAGCTATGGATGATTTTAGAGCCGCTCAAGAAATTCAAAATCAAGGATTGGATTCGATCTCGGTGCGAGATGAAACTGGACTGTATGCGGAAGGTTTAGCTTTGTATCAAATGGGACATAGCGCGACTGCAAAAGTAATTCTACATCAAGCAGGGGTTATCTCCCAACGACTCAAAAGTACTGTTTTTTATCAACAGATCGCTTTTACGATTGAAGCTTTAGGTATGGATTAGGCTACTTGGGAATTATCACCGCTGGGAACTAACTCTTACTCTCGATCGCCTCTGGAGCTGGTTTTTAAAAATAAAACTCTTGAAACCATCATTCTCTCGCCATCACTGTGGCAAATCTAAGGCATTAGAATTTTATGGCTTTGCTAAATTTAGGTACGATTTAATTTCAAGACAATCCCTAAAATTGAGAGTAGGGGCAATTCATGAATTGCCCCTACTCTCAATTTTAG
>JANOPX010000270.1:0-2256 GCA_031422115.1 Chamaesiphon sp. VAR_4_metabat_408
CATCACCGCTTGGAACATCGAACCAAAAATTGCGGGTGAAATCTTCCCCCAATCCAAAGCACAAGCTTCTAACAACATTTCGCGCATCTGGAGATCGAATGCCGCAGGTTGCAGTACCTCCTCAAATAGCTTTCCATTCACGTATGGAAACTGGGCTAGATTCTCATCTAAATTCTTCAGTCGCCGTTCTCTCGGCGTATTCAAGATATGAAAAATCGAGGCAATATGCATCGCCAAATCACTACCATCTGGTTTGGTATGCAAATCTAAATATTCCCAAAAAATTCCCTTTTCAAAAATTCCTGTATCATCCGCAAATAGACAAAACAGCAACCGCACCAAATACACTTCTAAATCGTGCCCGATATAACCAATATCCTCCAACCTGTCGTGAAATTTGCCCATCAATTCGGCAGCTTTGATATTGACAGGATCGGCATCTTTATACGTCCGCTGTTCATAGCCAGCAATGAATCCAAATAAATGCACCTGTTGCACAAAGTCTTTGAGTTCAAACTCCGTCGTCGCGTCGGTATCTAGATCGTAAAGCCGAAACTTTTGAAAGTCTGAAACTAAAATATATTTCGGTAGTTCATGTTCTTTCAATCCAGGGAAATAGTCCTTTGCCTGTTGCATGGCTTTGTCCAGACTTTTCCCTCTAGATTTATGCTCCACCAGGATTGTCCCCTTCCATAGCAGATCGATAAAACCCTGTTTATTATCTGCTTTCTTTACCGACTGCTCGAACGTCGCTACCCGCCGCCGTGAAATCCCAAATACTCGAAACCATCCATCCCAGAACGATTTTGCCTCCGCATCTTCAGAGCTTTCATCCTCCCATTCCTGCGAAAATGCGATCGCACGGCTTTTGATTTCGTTCCAACTTAATGGCATATTCGATGATTTTCTGGGGCGATCCTAGTTTAATCGATTCTCCACTGGAGAGGCTACGCCAACGACAGCACAGATCATCGCAATATTACTAAAAAAGATTATTTTATCCATCATCATAAATTTAGATCTGACCACTCTTTAGTTGTTCATATTCAGCAATCTCTTGTTTTAACGTCTCAACTACTTTGTTGTAAATATTTGTTTGTGATAAAATTTGTCGAGGATGTAGACTAGCATTTTCAGTGGGTATAGTAGCTGACGCTTGTTCCAATTCTCTTAGCTTAGTTTGAGTGACTTTGTATTGGCGTTCATTTTGAATCATGGATTTATCCTCCAATTTAGCTAATTAATTCTGGTAGGATCTAACGCAACAACATAGCAACACGCTGTTTTTGTTTAGTCAAATACACGATCGATTAACCTAATACCTGCTGCTCGATTTGTCTGACGACAGTTAACGCCGAATAACTGACTCCCGCCGTACCCTCCCCAGGATGGGTAGAATCGCCCACCATCCACAATCCCGCCACGGGAATCCGCGTTGCGAACCCAAATGGCCCAAATGTCGATACCCGTTGCCCAATCCCACCAACAATGCCCCGTTCGCGTCCGGTGAAATGCTCAAAACTACGGGGTGTACCTACTTCCGTCACGATCATATTTTCCGGTGCCAGATTGAAATATTCACCCAATTTAGCAATCGCCACCCCAGTATACTCAGCTTTCATCGCCGCATAATCAACGCCCTCGCCGTACCATTTATTGGGATCGACAAATGAGGAAGCAATAATCGTCGCCATTCCATCGGGCGCGCGTCCATCTCCGGTGTGACTGACAGACACAAACAGCGAATTATTCTCGCCAATGATCCCATCGTAATCGTAGAGAAATTGAAGGTGGGGTGGACATCCTGCCGGAATCGCCGCATCTTTTACTCCCAGATACACCACAAATGCACCCGAAGCTTGGGGTAAACTCTTAACACGCGATCGATAGCCGTCAATTGACAGTAGCGGAATCGGATTGGATTTAGGAGCCGCATCACCGAGCAATCTGACCAAATCCTGAGCCGTCACATTTGCCACGACTTCAGCGGCGGATTCTGTCCAGGTGGCACCTGTTTTTTGGTTGCGGATGGTTACGCCTGTGACTCCCGCTTCGTCACACTCGATCGATTCCACTGTATGCCGCATCAGTAACTTGCCACCATCTCGCTCCAGCGATGCCACCAATCGATCGCTCAATACCTGCATACTCCCCTGAAGGTGATACAGTCCTTGAGGGGTCTGAGATACGCCTAGAGCCGTTGCAGCGTATAACAAAGCCGTCTCTGCTGCCGTCACCTGAGAATAAAGTTTGAGT